>JASLHV010000057.1 GCA_030153205.1 Roseiarcus sp.
ACCGCGCAGAATACGCTTGGCGTCAGCGCGATCCATTATGTTCCTGCGCCGATCGTCGCAGCGCAGATAGAGGCCGTATTTGCCGATTTCGATGTCGCGGCGATCAAAATCGGGATGCTTGGCGAAGCGGGGATTGTCGAAGCGGTAGGTGCGCGCCTCAGAGGCTTCCTCTCCCCCCAACCCTCTCCCTCAAGCGGGAGCGGGGGCGCGCAGCGCCGGATGAGGGGGCGGCCTTTCGTTGTTTACGATCCGGTCATGGCGGCTTCTTCGGGCGACGCGCTCAGCGCGGAGGGATTTCTCGACGCGATCAAGTCGAACCTGGCGCCACAGGTCGATTGCTTGACGCCCAATCTCGCGGAGGCCGCTGCTCTGCTCGGCGGTCCACAAGCGCGCGACGAAAAGACAATGGCGGCGCAAGGCCAAGCGCTGCTCGCGCTCAGCCCCGGCGCGATTCTCATGAAGGGCGGTCATCTCGATTCGGCGGAGGCTGTCGATTTATTGGTGACCCGCGACGGCGTTCGTCGCTACGCCGGCCCGCGCATCGTTTCGCCTCATACCCATGGCACGGGCTGTACGCTTTCAGCGGCGATCGCCGGCCATGTGGCGCTCGGCGCAAATCTCGAAGACGCTATCGCGAGAGCCAAGGACTTGGTGGCGCGCGCCATCGAGTCTGGCCGCGATATGACGCTCGGCGGCGGAAGCGGGCCGCTGATTCAAATCCCTCTTCGCCATGATTGATGGCGCGGGCCTGCCTAGGCGCCTTCCAACACCTTGCGCGCCTTGATCAAATCCGCACCGACGCTGTCCATGAAGGCGCGCACGCGCGCGGCTTGACGTAAATCCGGATGCGTCAAAATCCACAAGTCGATATCGAGCTCCGGCAGAGGCGCGCCGATGCGCTTCAAATCCTCACGGTGATCGCCGACGAAGCAAGGCAATAGTCCGGCGCCGCCGCCGGCCGCGACCGCCTCCGCCATGCTGAGGACGGAATTGACGCGCCAGACTTGGCGCTTCTGGCCAATGGTACGTTCCATCCAACGCTTGCCGGCATGGGCGCTGAAATTGTCGCCGAAGCCGATCCACGAGCCGTCGGTGAAAACGCGTTCGCCAATCTCGTCAGCGAGCGGAATCGAGCCATAGGCGGCCCAGCGAATCGGGCCGATACGACGCCCAATCAACGTCTCCGGCGGCTCATTGGTGGCGCGGATCGCCACATCGGCGTCGCGGCGCGACAAGTTCAGATTTTGGGCGGCGAGGATGACGTCGAGATGTACGCCGGGATAGAGCGAACGAAAGCGCGCGAGGATCGGCCCGAGCAGATAGACCGCCACCGAATCGACCGTCGTAATGCGCAGTTCGCCGGTCGGTTTGACGTCGCGGCCGGCGACATGACGCTCGAATTCGATGATCGATTCCGACATGGTCGTCGCCAGCGTGACCATTTCTTCGCCCGCCGGCGTCGGCTCATAGCCGGAGCGCGAGCGCTCGAAGAGTTGCGCGCCGAGCGTCGTCTCGATGGCGCCGAGTCGACGGAAGACCGTCGAGTGATTGAGGCCGAGCAGTTCCGCCGCGCCGACCAGCGATCGCGAATCCGCAATCGCCTTGACCAGACGGAACTCGTCCCAACTCAAAGGCGAATTCATCACGCCCGCCAGCCCCCCCATGTCGCACGGCCGTCATCCTTGCCACGTTTGCTGGCATATTTGCAAGCGCATGCTGGCTACTGCATGCAAATTCGGGAGGATCGCGCCGCGGCTTCCGGCCGCTGGGCTTTCCTATTAACCGAATCGGTTTATCTTGGTTGGGTCGTCAACCATCTGAAAGGAGGTGATCCAGTGTCTCATTGTCCATCGCCACGAGGGATTTCAAAGACCTGGAGCATTGTCCGTGCGGGGCTAGACCACGCATAGAGGGCCGGGGCTTCGAAGCGATCCTCACGTGGTCGCGACAATGGAAAGGCCGCTCGAAAGGGCGGCCTTTCTCTTCTCAGCCGATTGGATCAGTGACCCGCCTTGCGGATTGCGGCGTCAACATTCGGCAAGAAAGCCGTCAGAAGTCCGATGAGCGGCAAGAAAGCGCAGAGGCGGTAAACAAAATCGATGCTGGTCCAGTCGGCCAGTAGGCCGAGCACCGCCGCCCCGAGCCCGGCCATGCCGAAGGCGAGGCCATAAAACAGGCCCGACACGGCGCCGACTCGGCCTGGCATCAGCTCCTGCGCATAGACGACGATCGCCGAGAAGGCCGAAGAGAGCACGAGACCAATGACCACAGTCAAGGCGACAGTGGCGGCGAGGCCGACATAGGGCAGCGCCAAGGTGAAGGGCAGAACGCCGAGGATCGAGCCCCAGATCACCGTTTTGCGGCCAAAACGATCGCCGACAGGTCCGCCGATGATCGTGCCCGCCGCGACGGCGGCGAGAAAGACGAAAAGGTACAATTGCGCCGCTTGGGCCGAGAGCTGGAACCGGCCCATCAGGTAGAAGATGTAATAGCTGGTCAGGCTGGCGAGATAGAAATATTTCGAGAAGATCAGCGCGATCAGAACGGCGATCGCCTTCACGACTTGGTTGCGCGAGAGATCGCTCCGCGCGACCTCGAGCCTGCGCGCGGCAAAGCGCATCCCGCTCCTATTCTCGTACCAACGGCTCAACGCCGTCAGAATCGCCATACCCAAGAGCGCGGCAAAGGCGAACCACGCGACCGCGCCGCGCCCATGCGGAATGATCAAAAGGGCGGCCAAGAGCGGACTTAAAGCCTGGCCGAAATTGCCGCCGACTTGGAACAGGGACTGCGCAAGGCCATGCGCGCCGCCGGAGGCGAGTCGCGCGATGCGTGAGGATTCGGGATGGAATATCGAGGAGCCGACGCCGAGCAGCGCCGAACCGGCCAGCAATGTCGGATAGTTCGGCGCATAGGCGAGCGTGATCAGGCCGAGCATTGTCGAGCCCATGCCGAAGGGCAGCGAATAGGGCTGCGGCCGTCGATCGGTGTAGAGGCCAACGAGGGGTTGCAGAAGCGAGGCGGTGATCTGGTACGTCAGCGTCAGCAGTCCGATCTGACCGAAGGAAAGATCAAAGCCGCCCTTGAGAATTGGATAGATCGCCGGCAGCAGCGCCTGCATCATGTCGTTCAGCATGTGACAGAAGCTGATGGCGCCGAGGATCGGAAAGACGGTCGCGCCGACCCTTGGCCGGGCGATGACGGCCTCGCTCATGAAAACCTCTCGAGCCGGCGCTGCAAGGACGCCGGTCGGTTGCGTTGATCGAGGGGGCGTTTTAAAGCGAAGCGCGCTCGCCCTGCCACCGCTGGCAGGCCCTATTCTTACGAGACTGGGCCATGGTTCGAAACGCTTGGGCCGAAAACTTCGACCGCACGCCACGTCCGATTTTCGCGGTCGGCAACGATTATCCCTCCGGCCATCTGGTCAAGGCGCATAAGCATCGCCGCAGCCAATTGCTCTATGGCGCGGTGGGCGCGGTCATCGTCGCCACCGATCAAGGCGCCTGGGTCATGCCGCCGCAGCGCGGGCTTTGGATCCCAGCCGGCGTCGTCCACGAGGTCCGGATGCTGGGCGCAGTCAGCACGCGCAGCCTCTATATCGAGCCGGAAGCGGCGATGGGCATGCCGGATCATTGCCAGGTCGTCGAGGTTTCGCCTTTTGTGCGCGGCTTATTGGCGGAAGCGGTCGAATTGCCGGCCGCCTATGAGGCCGAGGACCGGGCCGGCGCCCTGATGACCCTCATCCTTCATGAAATCAGGGGGCTGCCGGCGCTGCCGCTGTCGCTGCCCTTCCCAACGCATGACGCTCTGGCGCGCCGTTGCCGCGCCTTTCTCGAAAGACCGACGCCGCACGAAACCATCGACGAATGGGCCAAGGCGCTCGGCATGAGCCGCCGCGCCTTTACCCGGCTGTTCAAGCGCGAAACCGGCTTCACTTTTGCGACCTGGCGTCAGCAGGCCTGTCTGGTCGCGGCTTTGCCGCGCCTGGCGGCGGGCGAGCCGGTGACGGCGGTGGCGATCGATCTCGGTTATGACAATCCGGCCGCCTTCACCGCAATGTTCAAACGCGCCTTGGGATCATCGCCGCGCGCCTATCTCAAAAAGAAGGAATGACGAAGCCGCCGCCGCGTTTCAGTCCACAGCGAAGGCGCGGGTTGGTCGTACTGTCTCGACCCGATTGCGCCCCGCCGCTTTAGCCCGGTACAAGGCGCGGTCGGCCTGATTCATCAGCGCCGCAAGGTCCGCCGCCGTGTCCCACGCCTCGGCGACGCCAATGCTGATCGTCATGCGTATGACTTCGCCGTCGACGTTGAATTCCTGTTTCGCAACGGCGCGAACGAGGCGTTCGGCGGCCATTTTTGCCTGCACCAGCGTCGTCTCAGGTAAAAGGATAGCAAACTCCTCGCCGCCCATTCGTCCAACCGCGTCCGAATGCCGTCTCACGGCGGTGAGAGTTTGAGCGACGGCCGACAGCACTTGATCGCCGGCTTGATGGCCGTAAGCATCATTGATCGATTTGAAGCGATCGATGTCGATCATCATCACCGACAAGGGTCGCTCGTAGCGCGTAAAGCGGTTCCACTCGATCTCCGCGAGTTCGAGGAAATGGCGGCGATTGGGAATGCCGGTGAGCGTATCGATTCTGGCGAGCGCCTGAAGTTCATCAGCGTGCTGTACGAGATCCGTCACGTCGCCGTAGGTCAGCATTCGGCCGCCGTCGGGAAGAACGTTGCAACGCGTCCTGACGACGCGGCCGTCCGCGGCGCGTAAATCCATTGGTTTTGACGCGCCGGCGCGCACATGAGCGATGTGCAGCGTCGCCAAGGCTTCAAGTTCCTGTCCTTCGATTCCAGGCGAGAGAGCCGCGCGTCCCTCCGCGACGAGTTCGACATAGGACGGTTGATCCTCGAGGCGCGAGTCGGCAACGCGCCACAGCCGGCGGGCGGCGGCGTTCATGAACTTCACGTTGAGATCGGCGTCCAACAGCGCGACGCCTTGTTCGATATTGTCCGCCGCCGCTCGCAACATCGACAGTTCATCAGACTGCCTGACGATATCGGTCACAAAAGTGTAGCTGAGCATGCGCCCGCCACTCGGTAGCGATGCGCATTGGAACCGCAGGATTTCGCCGTTGTTGAGGCGCAGATCGCGCGGCGACGGATCGCCTTCGATCACCTGCTCGACGCGTTCGGCGATATAGGCCGGAAGATCGCGCGGCGGAATCTCGTACGCGCCGGTCTCCGCCCCGTGATGCATCAACGCCGCAAAGGACGGTCTCGAGTCTGCTTTCGCGTCCGGCAGGCGCCACATTTTACGAAACGCGTGATTGACGAACTGGGCTCGCAATGTCCCGTCGAGCAAGACCACGCCGACATCGATCTCATCGAGCGCGGCGCGCAGAGCGAGGAGTTCGCCGCGGATCAGGCCGATCTCGCCGCGATCGGAATGCGCTTGCGCGCCGTCGGCGCTTGTTGAAGGCCGACGGCCTTTGGGCGCCGCGGCGCCGAACTCCACGCCTATTTTGTTTTCGATTTGCCAGGCCCAAACGCAATGTCGCGGCGTCGTCTCACCTTCGATGAGAAGTTCGAATTCCTTCGGTATGCCCGCTGGGCTGGCGACTTCGAGACAAGCGCCGCCTTCGGAGAGATTGCGAACGACACAGTCGATTGTAGAACGTCGCTCATTGAAGAGGATTGTCGCTTCTTTCAGCATCCGATGACGTGATTCGGCGCGCCGATCTCTCATAAAACCGTCTCCGCGCGCGCAAAATCCAGGCGCGACGGCGGGAATGATCGGATTGATAGGTTGTCGGGATGTTAAATAAAATCGACCATCTTTCCCGATCGCCGCCGTTAAGGTTACGGCCAGAGCGGAAACTGGCGTCCAAAGAGACGCTTCAATCTTCGAAACGCTCCGCGCCGCCGATCGCTCGGGCCGGAGCGACGCCCGCATCCGGCTCGCGCTTGAGCCGACCGGCGTCCCGAAAACGATTGACGATGGGATAGCGTCTATCCCGCCCAAAATTCTTGGACGTCACCTTTACGCCGGGCGCGGACTGCCGACGCTTGTATTCGGCGAGATACAACAACCGCTCGACTTTCTTGACGGTTTCAGCGTCGTACCCTTCCGCGATAATGTCGGCAAGGCGCATTTCTTTTTCGACCAGGCCGCGCAAAATGCCGTCGAGGACGGGATAGGGCGGCAGCGAATCTTCGTCCTTCTGATTCTCCCGCAACTCCGCAGTCGGCGGTTTCGTGATGATGTTTTGCGGTATCACCTCTCCGTCGGGACCCAGCGCGCCATGTGGCTTCCAACGATTGCGCAAAGCGGTCAAGCGAAATACTTCGGTTTTGTAGAGATCTTTAATGGGATTAAAGCCGCCGTTCATGTCGCCGTAGAGCGTGGCGTAGCCAACGGACATTTCCGACTTGTTGCCGGTCGTCACCACCATCGAGCCGAATTTGTTGGAGACCGACATCAGAATGAGCCCGCGCGTGCGGCTCTGCATATTCTCTTCCGTGATGTCGCGCGGCCGGCCGTCGAACAGGGGACGAAGCGCAGCTTCGGTAGCCTCGACAGGCCCTGCGATCGGCACGGTCTCGTAACGAACCCCGAGCGCCTCGGCGCAGGCGGCGGCGTCATTGATCGATTCGTTCGAGGTGAAGCGGTACGGCAGCATGATCGCGTGAACGCGCTTGGCTCCCAGCGCATCGACCGCCATCGCCGCGCAAAGCGCCGAGTCGACGCCGCCTGACAGCCCGAGCACCACGCCGGGAAAGCGGTTTTTCTCGACATAGTCGCGAAGCCCCAAGACGCAGGCCGTGTAATCCGCCTCGTCGCCCTCTTCGACGATGTCGCGTTGACCTTCGACACAGCGCCAGCCGCCGGCTTGACGCTCCCAAACGGATCGCGCCACGGCTTGGCGAAAGGCCGGCAATTGGAGAGCGAGCGAGCGATCACCGTTCAGCGCGAATGAGGCGCCTTCGAATACGAGTTCGTCCTGACCGCCAACCTGATTGAGATAGATCAAGGGCAGGCCGCTCTCGACGACGCGCGCGACGGCTATGTTCTGCCGTACGCCGACCTTGTCACGCTCGTAAGGCGAGGCGTTAGGGACGAGGAGGATTTCGCCGCCGGTCTCGGCGATACATTCGACCGGGTCCGGACCCCAGATATCCTCACAGATCGGCACCCCGATGCGCACGCCGCGAAAGACGATGGGGCCCGGCGCCGGGCCGGCCTTAAAGACGCGCTTCTCGTCAAAGACGCCGTAATTGGGCAAGTCGACTTTGAAACGCACGGCTTCGATCCGCCCGCCGTCAAGCAATGCATAAGCATTGTAGACCGCGCCGTCCTCGACCCATGGCAGGCCGACAAGCACAGCCGGCCCGCCGTCGGCGGTCTCGCGCGCCAGAGCCTCGCAGGCCGCGCGGCAAGCTTCCTGGAAGGCCGGCTTCAACACCAGATCCTCGGGCGGATAACCGGCGAGAAAAAGCTCCGGCGACATCAAAATATCCGCGCCGAAAGCTGCCGCTTCGGCCCGCGCTTCGCGCAAGCGACGCGCATTGCCGTCGATATCGCCGACGGTGGCGTCGAGTTGTCCGAGGGCGATGACGAGGCGGTCGACGGGCGCTGGCATGGCTTGGCTTTAGCGCGGCGCGAGACGAGCGGCAATGCGGCGTGTGAGCCCCGCAGCAGGACGGCGTCTAGGACGGCTTATGCGACGCGATCAATCCCAAGGGCGCGTCAGCTTCGCTTCGGCGGCGGTCCAATCGACTCTCGCAAAACGATTGGACATTCAACCTTGATCATTCGCGGATGCTGGCTCGCGGACCGGATGTTCTCAATATCCAGAAGCATCTTCACGGCCTCGCGGGCCATTTGCTCGTGCGGCAGCACCATCGTGGTGAGCGGCGGGACGGAGTTGCTCGTCAGGTCGACTTCATTGTCAAATCCGACGACGGAAATATCGTCGGGGATGCGCAAGCCGCGCGCGTGGATCGCCTCATAGGCGCCGATCGCCGTTCGATCATTATAGCAAAATATCGCTGTCGGCGGCTGCGGCAGATCGAGCAAATGATGCGTCATTTCGCGTCCGTCGTGAAACGTCCGGCCGCCGCGTCCCTGAAGGATGAGAGAAGAATTCACCGGAATGTCCCAGTTCAGCAGCGCCTGCCTGTAGCCTTGTTCGCGCTCCCGGCCGGCGACGACCCATCGGTCGCCCGCCAAATGCGCGATCCGGCGATGGCCAGCCTGTAACAAGGCCGCAGTCGCTGTGTAAGCAGCCGGCAGATCGGCGGATACAACGGATAGATGCTCCCGGCTTGTCGAATAACAATTGAGCATGACCGTCGGAATGCCGTTCAGCGCCTCCGGCAGATCCACAATGCGCTTCGTCAATGTCGCATAGAGAACGCCGGCAAGCCGGTTCTTCGAAAGCGCGGCTATCGCTGCGGCTTCAATGCTGGGATCACAGCGCGTTCGATAGGCGGCGACGAGGCAGTTGCCGGCGCGGGCCTCTTCATCGGCCCCTTCGAGCAGCGGCGGGTACCATTGCGTCATTCCAACTTCGTCGATGAGCATACAGACGATGCGCGTCTCGTTGCGCCCAGGGGCGTCGAAATGCGGGCCTTTGGTGTAGCCCATCTCCTCGGCGACTTTGAGCACACGCTCGCGCGTGCTCTCGGCGATGCGCGCATGCGCGACATCGTTGAGAACCATAGACACTGTTGTTTGCGACACGCCTGCAGCCAGGGCGATGTCGGTCATTGTCCAGTTTTTAGCCATAACGAATCGAATAGTCTGATAATCTAGGTAATCAGTTTCTGCCGACTCTGCAAATTAATTATCATGTATACCAAACCTATTATTACTCTCTATTGCCAAAATAAATTGGCGATGGTAAAACAGCTCATTCTCAATTGATATTCTACTTTGGGGGTTCGTTAGAACCACGCGGGCGGGCAGAAAAAAGGCCCGCCCGCCTCCGCCCGGAAGGACCGGGCGAACCACTCCAAAACTTTGATGATTCAGCGTTTTGGCGAAAGCGAGATTGTTGCGCTTCGGGGCGGCCTCGTAACGCTGCGAAGTTCGCGCAATGGCCGGCCGATTGATACGTACGAAGTCGAAAACTCCCTCCCCCTCGATTCGTACGGCAATCGGCCGCGTTCGCCCATTTGAGACGAAGTCACATTCCGTTGGAAAGAAGCCGGCGCGAAAGTCGGCGGTCGGTTATTGCCCGATATGAGTCAAGGCCTAGGGTTGAAGGCCCGTCTCGACTTGCGCGGAGGGTCTGCAAAGGCCACCGAGCGCGGCGATAATAACCATCGCTCCAGCCGTCACATAAAAAATCCCGGCGAACGATGTGGCCTGGCCGACAAAGCCTAAAAGCGGCGGCGCGGCGAGAAGGCCGGCGTAGCCCAAAGTCGACACGGCCGCGATCTGAGTCTCCGAATGCGGCATGGCGCCCGCCGTGCTGAAGAGTACGGGCACGATGTTGGAAATGCCGAGGCCCGCCAGAGCATAGCCTGCAATGGCCGCCAGCGGATGGCCGGTGAGGGGCCCAGCCAACAGTCCGAGAATCGCGATAAAGCAACCGACCCGAACCAAGGCGGCGCCGCTCATGCTTCGCCGAAGGGCGTCGCCGGAGATCCGGCCAAGCGCCATGGCGCCAGAAAACGCGACATAGCCGGCATTGGCGCGCTCCGTCGCCAAGCCTAGACCGTCGCGAAGGTAGATCGCTGCCCAGTCGATCACCGCGCCCTCGCCCGCGAAGCAAAGCCCGGCCATAACGCCGACGAGAATCGCCAGCACGCTCGGACGCAAGGCGCGCCATTGAGACGATGTCGACGTCGTACGTCGTCCGCTTAGAAGCGTGCGCTGCCCGATTGCAAAAATCACGGCGAGAACGGCGGCCATGACGAGTCCTTGCGCCGCGCCGCCAAACAAACTCTCCAGCAAGGTCGCAAGGCTGGCGCCGACGAGGCCGCCGAGGCTCCACATGCCGTGAAAGGACGACATCCACGGCCGGTTGGCGCGCTTTTCCGCGTCGGAGGCGGCGACATTCATCGCGACATCCATGCTGCCGCCGCTGGCGCCGAAGAAAAACAAGATCAAAGCCAAGGATTGAACATTCGGCGCAACGCAAGCGAGCGGCAGCAAGAGGAGGAAAACCGCCGCGCTGATTCGAATGAGCGCGGCCGAACCGATGCGTTGCAAAATCCATCCACTCGCGGCCATGGCGACGAGAGCGCCGGCGCCGAGCAGAAAAAGCGTCGCGCCAAGTACGGAGGGCTCGAGCGCCAACCGCTGTTTGGCGAGCGGAATCTGCGTCGCCCAAACGCCATAGACGGCGCCGTTGACGAAGAACATCGCGCCAATGGGATTCCAGGCGGACCAACCTGTGACACGAAGCGCCGAGGCGTCAGACAAGATGGACCTCCACGCCCGCGGCCGCGTAGCGTTGGCGCGCAGCATCCGGCAGATTTTCAGTGACAAGATCATCAAGCCGGTCGAGCGGCGCGACAGCGAAGCTCGCGCGCGCGTCGAGCTTGTCGGCGGTCGCCAGAACGGCGATGCGCGCCGCAGCCGCAACCATCGCCCGTTTGACGCAAGCATCCTCATATTCGATCACGGTGACGCCAGCGGCGACATCGATTGCGCATGCGCCGAGAAAGCAGAGATCGGGCCTGATCCGCCCGATCTGCTCTAAGGCGCCGGCGCCGCCGGCGCCGCGTGATCGCGCGTCGATCTTGCCGCCGATGAGTACGAGATCGCTTATGCCGCGATCGAGCGCCGCGACCGCAATGTCAGGCGAAGGCGTCGCCACGATAAGTTCGAGATCGGCGGGCAATGCGCGCGCCAGCATCAGATTGCTGGTGCTCTGATCCAGCATCAGCGTCATGCCCTTGCGCAGCAAGCGCAGGGCGTAAACAGCGAGCCGCTTCTTCTCCTCGTGATTGCGCGCCAAGCGGGTCTCAAAGGGATGCGAAGCCGGCGCTTTGCGCAAAGCGCCGCCATGGACGCGGTCGAGCAAGCCGGCGTCGGCGAGGTCGCGCAAGTCGCGTCGAATCGTGTCTTCGGAGACGCCGAATTGCGCCGCCGCCTGGACCGAGGCGATACGACCGTCCCGCTCGACGCAGGCCAAAAGCAGGCGTTGGCGCTCCGCAGGGATGAGATCGTCGTAACTCACAGAGGCGGA
>JASLHV010000064.1 GCA_030153205.1 Roseiarcus sp.
ATCGAGGCGATCGATCGCGACGCGATCGCGCATGGCGCGCCAGCAGCGGCCGCCGCCAAACGCCTCCGCTCGATCGGCCGGCAAATCGCCGTCGCGAAAGCCGATTATGAAGCGCAATCGCGCAAGGTCGCCGACCAGGGCATGCGGGCGAAGCTCGCCGAGCGCATGGCCGGCTCGGCCGACGTCGAATATCGCGCGCAAAAGGAACGCAAAGACCTTGGCGACCTTATCGAACGTTCCTTGCGCGGAAAACCCTCAAGCTCGGCGTAAGGATGATGCCGGACACTCGAAGAAACGTCTTCCTCCCGAGATGCGCGCGTGGCTATCAATCCTCCTTCAGACATCGTTCTCGACGTGCTCAACGCCGCTGATCCGCTTCGTTCAGAGGCCGCGACGCAACGTCTGACCGCGCTTGGCGCCGGGGCTTCCGACGACTTCACCAAGGCGCTCGACGCCGTGCAGACAAAGCCGCTGCCGCCTGTGGTCGGCATGGCGGATGCGCGTCAGCGTCTGCTCGACAAGGCGACGGCGGCGGATAAAAAGACCGCCCACGCGAAAGTCGAACTCGAGGCGACGTTGCTCAACAACCTCGTCGGCGAGATGTTGCCCAAGGACGCTCCCGGGGTCTACGGCCAGGGAACCGCCGGCGATGTCTGGCGATCGATGCTCGGCGATCAGATCGCGCACCAAATCGCCAAATCCGGCGAACTTGGCATCGCCAAAAGACTATTTGCAACCCATGCCTTGCCGCACCAAAGCCATGCGACCCATACTTCGCTCGGCGGGCCAGGCGGCGGCGCCGATGTGACGCAAACCAGCGCCAATCTTCTCTCCACGCCGACCGGCGCCGAGTACAGCAACGGCTCCTTCCTCTTTACGGGTCGCAAAGGATCATGAGCGCTTCACAGCCCCACGCGCCAACCGTCGTCAAGCTTGCCGCCACGCGCGCCGCCCGCGCGAGCGAGTTGATCGCTCCCGTGATCGAACGTTTGCTGCAAGCCCTGGACGAGGAGAGCGAACAGATCGCCAGCGGCAAGAGAGTCGATTACGAGGCTCTGAACTTGCGCAAAAGCCAGGGCCTCCTCGAACTGACGCGCCTCGCGCCGATGGCCGCAGGCGCCGAAGCGACGCCGGCGCTGCAAACAGCGCTCCAAACGCTCCGCGCCAAGCTGGAGGCCAATCAACGCCTGCTCAAGGTCCAGTTGAGCGCCGCGCGTAAAGTCTCCGACATTATCGCGCACGCTATTCAAGAAGGGCAATCGGACGGCACCTATTCCGCCCACGGGTGGCGGGAACCCGCCGAATGATCAAATTTATCATAGTCGGCGCCTGGGCCTGTCTGGCGACGCTCGCCTCGATCTATGCGACGGTCTATTTTCGCGCGAACGCTACAAAAAGCCCCTCCGACCAGGCCGTCGCGGCGGTAGAAACGAGAAAGAGCAAAGAAATCGACATTCCGAAAATTCGCGACGGCGCGCTCAAGGGCTATGTCGTCACGCAATTTGTCTATTCCGTCAGCGGCCCGGCTGAGAAAAAGCTCAGCTACTCGCCGGAGCCCTTCGTGATCGACGAAGCTTTTCGCTATATTTTCAACGACGATTCGATCGATCTCGCCAATCTGAAAAAGTACGATTTACAGAAATTCACGGATACGGTGATCAAGAACGTCAATACACGGCTGAAGACCGATGTCGTCCAGGATCTTGCCGTTCAGGAATTCACTTTCCTGACCGCCGCTGAAGTCAAGCAGCACCTTTAAGGGCCACGCTGGCCACGCCGGACAGTTTTATTGGCAGAAGTTTCTCGCGTTGGTCGTCCATTGGCCAAGGCCGCTGGCGACCATGTTGCCGATCACGGCGCAGACATATTTCTTTTGCGCGACGTTATTGTTCGGCCCAGCGTTGTAACGCGCGACCGCAAGCGTCCAGGTACCTTCTTGCGCCTTCAATTGTTTTAGAAAGTTGGCCGCGTAGCGCACATTCTGCGCGGGGTCGAACATGTCGCCGAGCGAGGCGAAATCCGAGGCGTGCCAACGGTGGTTGATCTGCATGCAGCCAATGTCGATGAACTTGGCGCCATTGGCTTTTTCCGCTTCGAATTTCGCCAGGGCCTCGGCAAGACTCGTCGACTTGACCGCGCGGCCATCGACATTCATGTCGAAGGGACTGAGCTGGCCGCGATGCCCGGTTTCCGTCAGCCCGACCGCATAGAGGACATTCAGCGGTATATCGTTGAGCCGCGCCGCCCGCGTCATCTCCCTTTCGCAGGCAAGATCGTCCGCCCTTGCGAGCGAGAGGCTAGACAAACAGATCGCCAGTACGGGCGCGGATAGACGCATCATTGTCCACACGATCGGTTCGGCCAGCCTCGCTTTGATCTTCACGACCGCGCCGGGTTTGCGCTCTGGATCCGCCGCCCGAGCCGTTCTGCGCATCCGCGTGCTGAGGGGTTGCGGAGCCTGGTGCATTGTTATTGCCGCCTTGCATTGAAGCATTGTCGGACGCTTTGATCACGACTGACGCGATGGGTTGATCGGCGGATCCGAGGCGCGCGAGAATACTGTCCCGTTCGCTTTCGATCATTTTGGCCGTACTGCTCTTTTCGGTCTCGATGACGACGGTGAGGTTGCCGTTGGCGATCCGCATCTTGACCGAGAGCGAACCCAAATCAGACGGATTGAGGCGCACATCGAGTTCTTTGACCGGGTTCGCGCTTCCCGCATTTTCCGTCGCGGCGGCGCCTTGAGAAGCGAGCGCTTGTGCTTGATCGGCGATCACATCGGGTAGTTGGTCGATCGACGTCGTCCCTATCGAATTCGCTGCGGCGACCTGAACATTCGTCGAGAGCGCGCTCCCCTCGATCGAGAGTCCCTCGCCGGTCGCGTCGCGACGATCTTGTCTGGCGCTTGCCGTATCGTCATCATGCGCTGCAAAGGACGACGTACCGCCGCCAGGATGATGGAGGTTCGGCTTTGGCTCGCCATCAGCAGGCGCAACCGCATTGGCCGCTTTCGCCTCGGATTGCGCGAGGGCCGGGCCGTCGACTTTGGCTCTCGCGGTCTGCGTTACATTGTCGACGCCAAGGAAGGTTCGAGCCTGCTCCACATGCACCGCCGTGACGGAAGGCGCTGCGTCGGGGAGCGTCGCCGTCGTCGTATCGGACGGCATTGCGGGGCCGGTTTCGATTGCCTGCTTGTCCAACTGCGCAGCGAGCGCCTTCACGGCGGAGGCGCTGGCGTTAGAGGCCGATGCATCGGACGGCGCCGCAAGGCCGCTTTCCATTGCCGAGGCCGCAGGTTTGTTTAGCTGCGCATCGAGGGTCGAAGCGCTGGCGGCGGGAGCGCTCTGACTCGGCGCGATGATCGCGGCGATCGCGGCCGCTGCGTCGAAATTCTGTTGCGACTTCTGGTCGCTTGTCTGAGCGAGATCGTCTTTCGCTCGAGCGTCTTCCTCGGCGGGGGCGGATTTTTGATTTCCGCCTTTGCCACGTTGGATTGCCGGTGACGTCTTGCTCGTCGTCAGTTCCTCGAGCAAATTTGAAAAAATCGAAGAGTCGCTGCTGGAGCGTTTGCCAGCTTGGTCATTTGCCAGGCCGGCAGCAGGCGGCGCTGCCGGCGGAGCGCTTTGCGCTGGAACCGCAGCGGTGCTCATCGCGTTCCCCCACTCAATAGCGCGACGCTATGCGACAAAGCCGCTTCCGCCAGCCGAATTGTCGCCATCGCGCCGCCGTCGCTTTTATTCGTATCCGCCGCTGCAGGCGCCGCTTGTTTGACGGCGTCTTCATTCGGCGGTTCGTGTAGGCGCTTCGCCACTTCCTGCGTCGCTGCGAGAAGCGCGACGTCGCGTCTTGGCAGCTTCTTCGTGTCGATCGCGTTCAAGTCCGCAAGGCTCGCTTCATAGTCGCCGGTCAATGTCCGCGCGGCGGCTTTGTAGAAGCGCGCGCGCGCCTGATCGACGCTTTGATCGGCGGTTTGCAACAAGGCCATTTGCGCGGCGACATCCGCGGCTTCGACTTTACCGTCGACGAGGGCCCCGCGGGCGATCACAAGATAGAAAGAGAGTCTCGCCTGGGGAGGCAGGGATGCCGCCAATCCATCGAACTTTTTAAAATTTTCGACATTTTCAGCGAGACCAAAACGCGCGACCATCGAGCCGACGCTGGTAATGAAGTTTTCAGCATAGATCGATTTTAGAAATCGGCTCAAATACTGATGCGACAAAGTCGTGAAGCGATCGACGTCGCGCTGTTCCGCCGCCAGACCTATTTCGCGCCTCAAGGACGCTTCCTCGACCAATCCGCCCGGCGCCAGAAGGCGAGCAAGGTCGAGCAGTTCGATGGCCTTTTTTCTGTCCTTAGCGGGGACCAGCATCGATTGTACGAAGGCGACCTGACCGGCGAGCCTGAGGTCAAGCGTCTTGGCGTCGACGCCGCCGAGAAGATTTCGCGCCTCGTCCTCTCGGCCCACGACATAGGCGAGCGCGCCATGCAGCAGCTTGTCTTCGTCTTTCGGCAGGTCCTGTATCTGCACTAATGGTTCAAGCGCGCGGGGCGGGCCGCCGCTCAGGAGATAAGCGACCGCGGCGTGGATATTCTCTGGATTTTTCCACAGATCTGGACTGGCCGCGGAAAACGCGACGCCCATGTCGTGAAGCATGATCGGCTGGGCGGAATAAGCGGCTTTGTCGCCATGCGCGATGCTCGTCTGGAGGTTCTGAAGGTCGAAAAGAAGTTCCGCCGGCGTCGGATCGCCCGCCCATCCAGGCGTCGCGCTCGATAGCGCAACGACGAGGACGACGCCACGGATCAGGGCGCGCGGGCTGATCATGTTTTCGCTCGACGCAATAAAATCTCGATGCGCCGGTTCTCCGCCGCGAGCGGATTGGCCGGCGTCCTCGGCCGCCGGTCGGCATAGCCTTCGATACGGTCGAACCTTTTCTCCGGCATGCCGCCGCGAACGAGCATGTAATAGGCCATCTGGGCGCGCGCCGAGGACAGACGCCAATTGTCGTATGTCGCCGACCGGTACGGCCTCGCGTCCGTAAAGCCGCGTACAACGACGACGCCGGGGCGGCTTTTAAGAGCTTGCGCGATCTTCTCCATGATATGCACCACGCGCGCCTGCGGCTCGGCGGAGCCGATCGGGAACATGCTGAAGTTGAATTGATCCGTGAGGCTGATCAGCAGACCTTCGTCGGTCATCTGTACTTCCAGCCCAGGGCCGGGCTGGAATCCCTCCGTCCCGCCGATCTCCTTGAGCAATTCGCTCCGTATTTGGGAGACCTCGCCGGCGCCGGCTTTGGCTTGGGCTTCGGTTGCGGCGGTTTTCGGCTGCGCCTCAGGCGCTGAAGCCTTCGACGTTTCCGTATTCGCGGGAGGCTGAGCCCCCGTACCGGGCGGCAAGGACATAACAGTCGCGTTTGACGACGCGTTCGCGCTGGTCTCGCTGACGCTCGCGGCCTGAACGGCCGCCGATGTCGACGCCGGAGTCTGCGGCTTCGGCTCTGTCGGCTTCAAAGCCTCGACGCCGATGGCTGGCGAGGCGGAAGACGGGGGAGAGCTCGTTGGCGAAGGCTGAGACCCTGCGTTTTTGTCGGGCCTCTCTCCTCCCTGAGCGCCGTGCGGCGAGACAGGTCCCGCCGCAATGCGATCGCCGGGGCCAATTCTATCGAAGGCTGGCGATGTTTCAGTCTTGACGTCGCCGCCCGAGCCCGTGCCGTCGCCCGGCGCGCGCGCGATCGGTTGAAAGGGATCGCGAAAAGCGTCCGTATCCATTGTGCCGGCATTGGTGATCGGATCATTACGGCCGATCGATTGCGGCTTGACCGACCATGGCGGGGCGGGCTTCCCGGCAATCTCGTCAAGGCTCGCATAGGGATCTTTGAAGAGCGCGCTTTCGGAAATCGTCGGCTTCGGCTTGGCCGGATCGGCGATATTGGCCGTTCCAGCCTCCGCGGCGTCAGCCAGTTTTACGCCTTGCCGACCGCCCTTGTCCTTATGCGCAGCTTGTTTCGGTTCGGCGCCGGCCGCGGTCTCGGTGGAAGCGTCCTGTTTTGTATCGTCGTCGGTACTGTCGGGCTCGCCCTCGCTCTTTGCGTCATTCTCCGAGACGTCGCCTTTGACTTTCTTATGGACGGAGTCGCGAATGCCCTTTGGCGCCTTGGCGGTATCTTCGAGCTTCACGGGATTGAAGTAGCGCGCGATGATCGTCTTGGTGTCCTTGTCGGTGGCGTTGATGATCCAAAGGACCAGAAAAAACGCCATCATCGCGGTCATGAAATCGGCGAAAGCGATTTTCCAGGCGCCGCCATGATGTTCCTCCTCATGGGCGCTATGACGTTTGACAATGATAATTTCGTGACCGTCACTCATTGATGCGGCTCAAAAGCCGTCGATTCGATGAGGTCGCTCCAAGTCTGCAATTGCGACTTGATGATCGTTTGCTGCGCCTCGACCGTCACATCGAGACCTTCCTCGACGCTGTATTCGACCGGCGCCGGATGATTGGAAAGCCGATCGCGCAGAACGGAAAGCATGAATTCCGGCCCGGAGATTTTCAGCACCGCCGGAGAATCTCCAGAGAGAATTCGCGCCAGGTTCTCCGAGAGCGCCTTGATGACCCGGCTCGTTTGTTCCTGCGCGAGATAGGGTCGCAAAATATCGGCGACCGTCGCGGCGATTCTTCCTTCAATCTCGATCAACCCAGTCGCGATCTGCTCGGCGAATTTGGCGCATTCGTTGGCTTGAAAGGCGAGACGTTCGGCCTTCGCCCGCTCCTCCTGCTCATCCTTATGGTCGGCGAAAACGGCGTCAGCTTCGTTGCGAGCCGATGCAAAACCGTCGTGTCGTCCCTTTTCATAGGCCTCGCGAAGCCGCGACTCGATGTCATCAGCGGCCGGGGCGACGCGCGGCTTCGGCGCGAACGGACTTTGGCGAGGCGACGTTTCGAGCGCGGTCGGCTCCGCCCGTTCAAACCGATTGAGATATTGGGCGATCGGGATTGGCCTCATGCGCTGCTCCCCTGGCGGATCCATTGTTTGAGAATGGCGGCGGCCTGCTCCTCGTCATGCTCGATCAATTGCTCGAGTTGACGTTGCGGGCCCTTGCCCTTGCGATTGATCAAATCGTCAATCAATCCGTTGCCCTGACTGGGCTCGATAATGAGACTTTCGGCTTCGCCGCTCGGCAAGGCGGCCATGGGCGCGCTCGCCCCCGCAAGAGCCGGCCGCCCGCCGCCGGCAGGCAGAGCGATTGCTTCTTCGCGCGAGGGCGGCGGCGCGGCGAGCAGCATCTTGGTCGCCGGTCGGATGCCGAACCAAATCAGCATGAGCGCGACTGTGATGACAGCGGCCGCGCTGATCAGGGAGCCCGACTGACGCAGCAGCAATTCGACGATGGACGGTCCTGGGACAGGCTCGAGGTCGTGGCCGCTGTCGACGAAGTCGACGACCGAGACTTTGATCGTGTCTCCACGCGCCGTGCTGAGCCCCGCCGCCGAAGAGACAAGTTGCTGGATGTCTTTGACTTGCTTGTCGATGGCGTCCGGCGTCGCTTTGTCGCCGAAGGCGGCGCGATTGACCAGGACCGCCACCGATAGATTTTCGACGGTATAACCGGAACTGACGGTCGTCGTCGCCTTCGACGAAATTTCGTAGTTGGTCAGCTCTTCGCGCTTCTGGTTTTCGTCATTCGATTGTTTGGAGTCGCCGGTCGCGGCTTTGGTTTGCGGCAGATTACGCTCGACGCTGGTCGGCGATTGGGCGGTGGAGTTCTGCGACGTTTGACTCTCCTTGACCACGCGCACCGAACGTTCGACGCGCGATTCAGGATTGTAAACCGTCTCATTGACTTGCTTTTTGTCTGTGTTCAGGCGCGCGGCGACGCTGATCTGGAAATTCTTGAGGCTGAGATAAGGCGCCAGAGTCTTGCGTACCGAGTCCTGGATCTCCTGCGATACGCTCTTTTGCAAGGTGAGCATATTGCTCGGCGCTTGATCCATCGAATCCGAACCGGAGGCGAGGAGCAAACCGTTGACGTTCAGTACGGTCACCTCATCGACTTTCATGCCCGGAATGGCCGCCGCGACCAAGTGGCGGATGGCTTGGGCGGTGCTGGCGTCGTCGGAGACCTCGGTGCGAATGACGACCGAGGCGGAAGGCGGTTGCCGCTCGCGACGAAACGAGCCTTCATCGCCCATCACGATATGTACGCGCGCCGCCTTGACGCCATGCATCATCTGAATGGTGCGGGCGAGTTCGCCTTCAAGGGCGCGCACGCGCGTAACGTCCTGCATGAAGGAGGTGAGGCCGAGAGAACCCAGCTTGTCGAAGAGTTCGTTCCCCACGCTGCCGCTATGGGGCAGTCCCTTCTCGGCGAGGGTCATGCGCGCCAGGGCGGCCTGGCCGACCGGAACGACAATCGTCGCATCGTCAGAGGTGACGTCGAAAGGAATGCCGGCTTCCCTAAGCGCCGCGCCAATATTGACCACGTCGTCGCGATCGAGGCCCGAATACAGCGTCTCGTTGACGGGTTTGCTGAGGTAATAACCGCTGAGGCCGACGACCGCGAAAACGCTGAGCCCGATGAGGCCGAGCACGGCTAGTCGCCGTGCGCCAAGAGCGAGCAAGTTTGCCCACAACCGCTCTACCTGCGCCAACGCGCTCATGCCAAATCCCAAGCCGCTTCACACGTCATTAAGCCTACTTTTCATCAGGGAGCTTGCGTGGGGGTTGCGGTCGAGAGAAATCAACGGTTTCGCCGCAAAAAGCGCCATTTTGCCGCGGCCAGACGAGAAAAGGCCAAATAACGACTTTACGCGTTATTAAGTCGGCCCGGCCATAGTCCCCGGCGTCTGACATGCCTCAGCGCCCAGCGCGAAGCGTCAGTCTCGAAAACACGACGAGTAGGCCTTCGAGGCCTATAGGCATCATGCCGTTTCGTCGTCCCGGTGTGAGTCCGAATGTCCATAAAAACCAGCTAGACTAGCTGACAGGAAGCACACCCATGAACACGTCTTCAATTCTTACAAACTCCTCGGCTCTGACCGCGTTGATGACGCTGAATCAGACCGAACAGGCCCTTGCCTCTACACAGAACGAAGTTTCGACCGGTCTTGCCGTCGGCAGCGCCGCCGCCAACGCCTCTTACTGGTCGATCGCCACGCAGCTTTCGTCGAATCAGGGCGTGGTGAGCGCGGTCAATGACGCGCTGACCCAAAGCCAGTCGGTTCTCGACACGGCGACTTCCGCCCTTCAGTCGATCATCACGACGATCAACTCGATCAGCAACACCCTGACCGAGGCGAAAAACCCGACCGCCGACCTCCCCCAAATCAACACAACGCTTGCTTCGCTCGGCAAGCAGTTGACCGACGCGGTTAACGGCGCTTCGTTCAACGGCCTGAACTTGCTTGACGGAAGCCAGACGGCAGCGTTGAACTTCGTCTCCGGCTTCAATCAGACCCTGAGCGGCGCCGGTTCGTTCACGACGATCGCGTTCACCGCGCAAGCCTTGACGGGCGCCGCCGGCGTCACGACGACGACCCAGTTGCCCCAGATCTCGCTGGCGGCTGATCCGACGGACTTCAACGCGTTGAAGGGCCTCGCCGACAACCACACCGCGACGGTCGGCATCGGACAGGACGTCGTCGATAAGACGACCGACACCACCGGCGACACGTTCACCGTTCAGTCTGAAGCCATGGACGGCACGATCACGACGACGACCTATTCGTATCTTGACGCCAATGGCAACGCCACGAATGCGACGGCGACCGGAACGGCGGCGGCGGCCTCTCTCGGGGTCTCCCAGACGACAACGACTCAGGGCGGCCTTCTCACCTCGGGCGCTTATGATCTCACCAACTTGTCGACATCGGCAACAACGGTTGACGCTCAGTTGAACGCGGTCCAGACCGCTCTCACGGCGGTGACCAGCTACGCCTCGATCATCGGCTCCACCCAGAATCGTATGACCGCGGCCTCGAACCTGAACACGTCTCTGCAGACCGACTACGCCAACGGCGTCAGCGGCCTCGTCGACGCGGACATGAACGAAGCTTCGACGCGCTTGCAGGCTTTGCAGACGCAGCAGCAATTGGGCATCCAGTCGCTGTCGATCGCCAACCAGAACAGCCAGTTGATCCTCAAGTTGTTCCAGGGCTAAGTCGAAACAACGATCGAGCGGCGCGAAAGCGTCGCCCGGCGAGACAAGGAGACCGCGCGTCGCAAGGCGCGCGGTTTCTTTTTGAGGGCGGCGCGGCGGCATCTACGAGACCGATCGCACGAGACTGCCGATCAGCATGTTCCAGCCATCGATCAGCACGAAAAACAAGATTTTCACCGGCAACGAAATGATCGAGGGCGGCAACATCATCATGCCCATCGCCATGGTCAGCGTCGCGACGATCATGTCGATAACGAGAAAGGGCAATATGATGAGGAAGCCGATCTCGAAGCCGCGTCTGAGCTCCGAAATCATGAAAGCGGGAACCAACAATCGAAGGTCGATCGTCGAACGGTCCTTGATCTGAAAATTGCCCTTCGAGAGATCCTCGAAAAGGTTCAGATCCTTGTCGCGAACTTGGGCGAGCATGAATTCGCGGAAAGGCTGGGTGACGGCGACATAAGCCTCTTGCTGCGAGATCGTATTGTCCATCAGCGGCTTCACGCCGTTCTGCCAGGCGCGATCGAAAGTCGGCGACATGACGAAGAAGGTCATGAACAGAGACAGGCTGATCAGCACGAGATTAGCCGGCGTACTTTGAAGGCCGAGACCGGAGCGAAGGAACGACAAGGCGACGATGAATCGCGTGAAACTCGTCACCATGATCAGTAGCCCGGGCGCAACCGACAAAACCGTCAGGATCGCGACCATCTGAATGATGCGCGCCGTGGCCGAGCCGCCGCCGTTCGGCAGCAAGGCGCCGAGATCGACGGTTTGCGCCGCGGCGCCCGCCGTCATGAGGATCAAGAAAATTCCGACGAGCGCGGCTCTCTTCATTGGAGAACCAAAGTTCGAATGACCAATTCCTTGACCGCGCCGTCGGAACGAACGGCGGCGCGTTCGTTGAGATCCTGCCGCAGATTCTGCATGCCGATCGGACCTTGAATCTGGGTGATGGATACCGTGCGCAGATAAGCGAGAATATCGTTTGCGATTTCCGCGGCGAGGGTCTCGGGGTGCTGGACGGCGCTGGGCTCGAAAATCATCGACGCCTCGAGGCGTACCCAAAGCTCCTGCGGCGCGCCAATATTGGTCACGATCGGCGGCAGGTCGAGCAAATGGGACGCCGCGGCCGCGGCCGAGCCGTTCGTCGTCGCCGCCGCCTCTTTGCCGCTCTGTCCTTGCGGCGCAGGATTCTTAGGCGCGAAGACAAAGCCGAGAGCGCCAGACAGAATGGTGACGACAATCATCGCGACGAGGAATTGCCCGAACGAGCCTCCTGATTTCGCGGGAGCGTCGGCGCGAGGAGCGGACGATGCGGCGGCCATTGGGTCGGCGTTCCTTCGATCCTAGAACGGTTTGAACCTATCCCACAGTTGCTGGCCCCAATTGGGCTGCTGCACATCGCTGAGGCGGCCGCGCCCGCCGTACGAGACACGCGCTTCCGCGATACGGTCGTAAGCGATCGTATTGTTGCGCGAAATGTCCCAGGGCCTGACGATGCCGGCGATTGTGAGCTGTCGCAGTTCGTAATTGACCCGGACTTCCTGTGAGCCGCTGATGACGAGATTGCCGTT
>JASLHV010000121.1 GCA_030153205.1 Roseiarcus sp.
TCAGAAGACCCGGCGCGTCGTCACGAAGACACCGGAGATTGGACGCCGCCGACCTTTTTGTTCGGCGTCGGCGCCCGTGTGCGTGATGAGCGCGCGCGCAAGAGCATGTCCCGCAAGGAGCTTTCCGAGGCTTCCGGCGTCTCGCAACGCCATTTGGCGCAACTCGAGGCGGGCGTGGGCAATATTTCCATCGCTCTGCTTAAGCGCGTCGCCGACGCGCTCAGCGTTCCCATCGACGATTTGGTGCGTTGGGGAGCTCTTAGGAGCGCTGACGAAGAGGCCTTCGTCGCCCTGTTTCGCGAGGCCTCTCCCGCCCGCCGGCGGCGAGCGCTCGAGGCGCTGGATCCGACTTACGCCAGGGCGCGCCGGATCGCCCTGATCGGCTTGCGAGGGGCTGGCAAGTCGACGCTCGGCCGATTATGCGCCGGCGCGCTTGGCGCGCCATTTGTTGAGCTCAATGCGGAGATCGCCGCGACAAGCGGCATGCCCGTTGGCGAAGTCATGGCGCTTTACGGACAGGAAGGTTATCGCCGCCTCGAACGCCAAGCTGTCGAGCATGTCGCGGCGACCCATGATTCCGTCATTCTGGCGGTCGCCGGAGGCGTGGTTTCCGAGCCCGATACGTTCACCTATCTGTTGCGCCGCTTTCATACGATTTGGCTGAAGGCCAAGCCGGAAGAGCACATGGCGCGGGTGCGCAATCAAGGCGATACGCGGCCAATGGCGGGCAACCCGGCGGCGATGGACGAATTGAAGGCGATCCTGGTGAGTCGGGAGGCTCTCTATGCGCGATCTGAAGCGCAAGTCGATACATCGGGCCGGGAGGTCGACGAGAGCCTTGCCGACGTGTTGCGTACGATTGAGGAAGCCGGGTTTATGAAGGGCTGACTTTAGGCCTCGCGGGGCAGCGGAATCGTTGGCGCCGGGGCGTCGCCATCACGATTGAGATTCTCAACGAAGGCGCGCGCTGCTTTGCTCATCGCCGCGACATCGACGCCCATGACGATTGCGGCCGCGCCAAATCCCGCCTCGCGAAAATGCCTTTCCGCGACAGAAGCGAGACGGAGCGATGCTTTCGGTTGCGCCATCTTGAGCTTCAAGGCCGCGTTGGCGAGTTGAATAAGTCCCTGCGTCAGTTCTCGCTCCTGGCTTTTGAGAAACGCATGCATCCACACCGGCTCCCAGACTTCGTGCGCCTCCCAATAATAACCATGCGCATAAAGCCGAAGACCAGCCACATAGGCCTCATTATCGCGCCACTTCGTCGAACTTGTCGGTCGGGGGGCTGTGCGGGCAATGCGGCTTATGGCGGCGTCGGGCGGTCGTATGTTTAGACCCGGCACGTGGGGTTCGTCCGGCAGGCGCCAACGCCAGGTTTCGTGGAACGATCGTTCGAACGCCGTCTCCGCCGTCACGACGAGGCCTCCGCGGTTTCGATACGCTCCAGGCGCGCAACAAAATCTGCAATCGCCGCCAAGGTCTGTTCAGGTTGGTCGATAAAGGGCGCATGGCGACAATTTTCTAGAATGACTTGATCGAGCGGCGCATAAAGACGCGCGTCGAGCGCGGCGATTTGCGCGAGCGTTCCGTACTGGTCTTCGCGTCCCTGGATCGCGAGAACCGGAACGCGGATATAATCGATCGTCTCCTCGATGTTCCACGCTTTGAAGGCCGGATCGAGCCAGGCTTCGTTCCATCCTCTGAAGGCGCCATCGACGTCCCGATGATGCCTGGCGAGCCTTTCGCGCAAATCGCCGGTTTCGTAGGCCTGTTTCGCGTCGGCGATCGACTTTAATCCTCCCGCTTCGGTAAAAAAATGCGGCGCCATCAAAATGAGGCCGCGAATTCTGTTGTCTTGAAAATTGCCGAGATAAAGCGCGGCGATCGAGGCGCCGTCGCTATGGCCGAAGAGGATGCCGCGCTTGAGGCCAATGGCCTCGAGGACGGCGGGCAAAACGTCGACGGCTTCGCGCGTCATATAGTCGAGAGGTCGCGGCAGTTCGACCGGATCGGATCCGCCATAGCCGCGGCGACTGTAGGCAAAGACGCCGAGGCCGGTCGCTTTGGTCAGTTTCTCGGGGAAGCCCCGCCAAAGCGCCATCGACCCCAGACCTTCGTGAAGAAGCACGATCGTCGCCGCCTCGCTGGGCGGCGGACCGAGACATCGACCCTCGAGCATCGCGTCGCCGGCTCGGAAACGAAACGGCGTTGACGATGTCCAGTTCACGCCGAGTCCCCGGATGCTTGCCGGAGCTTGAAGCGTTGTATCTTTCCGGTCGCTGTTTTTGGAAGCTCCTCGACGATTTCAACCCAGCGCGGATATTTCCATTTGCCGACTTTGTCCTTGACATAGTCCTTCAGAGTCGAGGCAAGATCCTCAGCGTCGGACTTGTCTTTTAACACGACAAACGCCTTAGGTTTTTCGAGCCCATTCTCGTCCATAGCAGCGACGACCGCAGCTTCGAGCACCGCCGGATGGCTGACGATCGCCTGTTCGACTTCGAACGGCGACACCCAAAGGCCGCTGACCTTGAACATATCGTCGGTGCGACCACAATAGACGAAGCGGCCATCGGCACGCCGTTCATATTTGTCGCCCGTGCGCGTCCAATGGCCTTCAAAAGTCGCCCGTGACTTTTCGCGCTGGTTCCAATAGCCCTCCGACGAAGACGCGCCCTTCACGAGCAGTTCGCCGACCTCTCCGTCGCCGACATCGGCATTGTTCTCATCGACGAGACGAAGCTCATAGCCGGGTACGGCGATGCCCGATGCGCCATAGGAGACATCGCCGGGCCTGTTCGACAGAAAGATATGCAGCATCTCGGTCGAGCCGACGCCGTCGAGGATATCGACGCCTGTCAATGCGGCCCAGCGTTGGCCGATCTCGGCGGGGAGAGCCTCGCCGGCCGAGATGCAGCGGCGCAAGCGCTCGAAGCCTGGAGGACGACGCCCGCCCATCGCCGCGAGAAGCGCGGCGTAAAGCGTTGGAACCCCGCCGAATATTGTCGGCTTCGCCTCGGCGATGACTTGGAGGACTTTTTCTGGCGTCGGCCTGGCGCGGCAGAGTACGGTCGTTGCGCCGACCGACATGGGAAATGTCATCGCATTGCCGAGGCCATAGGCGAAAAAGAGTTTCGCGGCGGAAAAGACCGTGTCGTCGGGCGCAATCCCAAGAACCTGCGCGCCATAGGTGTCCACGGTCGCTTTCAAGCTCGAGTGAACGTGACGCACGCCCTTAGGCCGTCCCGTCGAGCCTGACGAATAGAGCCAGAAAGCGCATTGGTCGGTCGGCGTATCGAGCGTCGGCGAAGGGGCATGCTTGCCCAGTTCCTTTGCAAAGGAAAGGTAGCGATGTTCAGTGTCGCCAATGACAAAAACCGCTTTCAGGAAATCGCATCGCGCGATGACGGGCTCGAGGGATCCGAGCAATTCCGCTGAGATGAATAAAGCTTTGGCGCGGCTGTCCTTAAGGATGATCTCGTAGTTCTCTGCCGTCAGCAAAGTGTTCAAGGGCGCCGGCACAATGCCGGCTTTCAGGCTGCCCCAGAAGATGATCGGAAACTCGATTGTATCGAGCGCAATCATCGCCGCGCGATCCTCCGGCTGGAGGCCGTGAGCCGCATAGAGCGCGGCGAGTTTGCCCGATTGCTCAGCCAATTCGCCATAGGTGAGGGTAAACGCGCCTTCGATGAAGGCGGCCTTATCCGCAATGCGACCGGTTGCATGACGGTCGACGAAATAACAGGCGGCGTTGCCGTTCGTCTCGTTCAAGCGACACCTCCCCAAATCGTCTCTTTAGTCTGGCGGGCCGCCCCTTGCCCGCCGACACAATGACTCACTCGTCGCATTCGCAACAGACCCGACCGGCGAGCGCGCTGAGATGCAGTATAATGCATATACTGCGGCATCCTTTCATCAAATAATTGTTAAACTATCAAGGGATGGTCAATTCCGACTTGAAAAATAGGCATAATAATGCACTAAAGCATTCAAGTGTGCTGGGGAGAGAGCCATGGGCAAGGTCATCGATTTTCAGACCGACCCATCCCGATATCGGCATTGGCGGATCGCTTACGACGGCGAGATCGCGCATCTCTACATGGACGTCGACGAGTCGGGCGGCCTTTTCGAGGGGTACGAACTGAAGCTCAATTCGTACGATCTCGGCGTCGACATCGAGCTTGCCGACATCGTTCAGCGTCTGCGCTTCGAACATCCCGAAGTAAAAGCAATTGTCCTTCAATCGGGCAAAGAGCGCGTCTTCTGCGCTGGCGCCAACATTCGCATGCTCGGCGGCGCGACACATGCGCATAAAGTCAATTTCTGCAAGTTCACCAATGAAACGCGCAACGCTCTCGAAGCAGCCGGCGCCGAATCCGGCCAGCACTACCTCTGTGCGATTAAAGGCGCCTGCGCCGGCGGCGGCTATGAGTTGGCGCTCGCCTGCGATTACATCATCCTGACGGATGACGGCGCCTCGAATGTCGCTTTGCCGGAAGTACCGCTGCTCGCCGTCCTGCCGGGCACCGGCGGCCTGACGCGCGTCACGGATAAGCGTAAAGTCCG
>JASLHV010000531.1 GCA_030153205.1 Roseiarcus sp.
AGTAAGCCGCGCCTTCCTTGAAATCTGCGCCAGCATGCCCCTCCGCTTCACCCGCCGCGTCCGCTTGCTGCCCGGCCTGCGCGTCAACCTGAGCAAGTCAGGCGCGAGCCTATCCATCGGCCATCGTGGCGCATGGTGGACGATTGGTCCGCGAGGTGTCGATTTCCGCCGAGAAGTGACCCAGGATTTCCATTGAGAACTGACCCGGCTTGATGATGGTTTCAGGGTCAGGGATTCGTCAAGTTTTGGCTTTCTCCTTGGTTGGCTTTGCGGGCTTTGCCGAGCTATTTTTGAAGCGGAAGCTGTCGTTGCCGGTCTCGAGGATGTGGCAGCGATGAGTGAGACGATCGAGCAAGGCGGTCGTCATCTTGGCGTCGCCGAACACGGTCGCCCATTCGCCAAAGTTTAGGTTCGTCGTGATGATGACGCTGGTCCGCTCGTAGAGCTTGCTGAGTAAATGGAAGAGCAGCGCTCCACCGGAAGCGCTGAACGGCAAGTAGCCGAGTTCATCGAGTATGACGAGATCGGAATAGGCGAGCCGCCCGGCGATCTGTCCCGGCTTTCCTTGCAGCTTCTCTTGTTCGAGCGCGTTGACGAGTTCGACAGTCGAGAAGAACCGGACGCGCTTGCGATGGCGCTCGATGGCTTGGACGCCGATGGCGGTGGCGAGATGCGTCTTGCCCGTGCCGGGACCGCCGACCAGGACGACGTTGTGAGCGTCCTCTAGAAACTCGCACCGATGAAGTTGGCGCAGCAGCGCTTCGTTGACCTCACTGCTGGCGAAGTCGAAGCCGGCGAGATCGCGATAGGCTGGGAAGCGGGCCGCCTTAAGCTGATAGGCGGTTGACCGAACCTCCCTGTCGGCCGTCTCCGCCTTCAGGAGCTGCGATAAGATCGGCAGCGCGCCCTCGAAGGCTGGAGAGCCTTGTTCGGTCAACTCGCCCACCGCTTGAGCCATGCCGTGCATTTTGAGGGTGCGGAGCATGATGACGATGGCGCCGGCGGCGGGATTATGACGCATGGCGCGCCTCCCGGGCTTTACGCAGGGCGTCGTAACGTTCGACGTTGGCTTGCGGCTCGATGGCCAGGGTCAAAGCCTGCGGCGCCTTGAGAGCCGGCACATCCAACGGTTTGCCATCGACCAGGCGGTGCAGCAGGTTCAGGATATGCGTCTTGGTCGGCGCGCCGGCCTCCAGCGCCATCTCGACAGCTGTAAGCACGGCCTGTTCGTCGTGTTGAAGAACGAGCGCGAGGATCTCGACCATCTCGCGATCGCCGCCCGGTGTCTTGAGCATACGCTGTTGCAGGGTTCGAAAGGCGTGAGGCAACTCGGCGAAGGGCGCGCCGTTGCGGAGCGCGCCCGGTTTGCGCTGAATGACCGCCAGATAGTGCCGCCAATCGAAAACGGTCGTCGTACTTTTGCGCTGATGGGAACGGGCGAAGACGCGGGTGTGCTCGCAGACGATCTGACCTTCGGCGACGACGATGATGCGCTCGGGATAAACGCGCACGCTCACTGGTCGATTGGCGAAGGAAGCCGGCACGCTGTAGCGGTTGCGATCAAAATGGATCAGGCACGTCGGCGAGACGCGTTTGGGATACTCGACGAAGCCGTCGAATGGCCGGGGCAGTGGCATCAGCTGCCGAGCCTCTTCGGCCCAGGCGTCGGCTACCGAGCCTGGGTGCGAGCCGTGGGCTGTTTGCGCCCATAGCTCCCTGCAGCGGGCCTCTAGCCAGTCATTCAATGCCGGCAAAGACGGAAAGCTCGGCGTCGGCTGCCAAAGACGGTGGCGGGCGTCTTGGACGTTCTTCTCGATCTGCCCCTTCTCCCAGCCCGACGCCGGATTGCAGAACTCGGCCTCGAACAGGAAGTGGCTGACCATGGCTGAGAAGCGCGCGTTGACCCGCCGCTCCTTCCCGCGCCCGATCCGATCGATCGCCGTGCGCATATTGTCGTAGATGCCGCGCCGAGGAACGCCGCCGAGCACGCGGAAGGCGTGATTGTGGGCGTCGAACAGCATCTCGTGCGTCTGTTGCGGATAGGCTCGGAGGAAGAACGCCCGGCTATGGCTGAGCTTGAAGTGGGCGACCTGCAGCTTGGTTCGCTCGCCGTCGATCAATGCCCAATCTTCCGACCAATCGAACTGGAAAGCCTCGCCCGTCGAAAAAACCAAGGGTACGAAAACGCCCCGGCCCGTGGTTCTCTGTTCGCGCAGCCGAGCGGCCTTCCAGTCGCGCGCGAAGGCCGCTACGCGATTGTAAGACCCATTATAGCCAAGAAGAACCAGATCGGCGTGTAGCTGCAGAATCGTCCGCTTCTGCTTGCGCGACTTGCCCGCTTCCTGCCGCAGCATATGCGACAGCTTGTCGGCGAACGCATCGAGCTTGCTCGGTCGGTCGGGCAAGTTGAACTTCGGCTCTTCGCTGCCCGAACGCAGATATCTGCGGACCGTGTTGCGCGACAGTCCTGTGCGCCGCGATATCTCTCGGATCGATAAATGATCTCGAAAATGCCAGCGCCGTATGACGCTCAATAACTCCATGTCGATCACTCCGTCGCCCCCAGGTCACGCCACGGGGGTAAGGTTCGAACATGGGTCAGTTCTCGGTGGAAAAACCTGGCCCGCCTGGGTCAGTTCTCAGTGGAAATCAACATCGAATGGATTGACTCTAATCCCTTTGCTCATAATGATCCGAGATACGCCCCAGTTGGAAATTACATGTTTTGTCCATTGGATCAGTTTGTAAAGCGCATTGCATGACAGCCTGATCACTAAGCTCAGTCGGCGACTTGACTAGCGGCTGCTAGGAAGCGTCTGACTAGGCTGATCACTGTGCTAACAATAAATAGCGAACAGAAAAGCGCGCTACCGACGAGCTTGGTCCACAAAATGAAGATCGCCAAGACGACACAAGCAACCATCATGAATGCCCACCTGCGGCGAAAATCCTGCTGAGCCTTTGCAAGAGCGCCAGAAATATCTTTGCTGCTCTTTCTTCTCATTACGTATTCTTGTATGCACAGTCCGATAATCGGCGCGATCAATATCACCCCCACGCCTATGACGAGCAAAATCCAGTCGAAGGTGTCAGTTGCGCGAATGGGTATATACTCCTTCCATCGAAGCCCAGAGCGCAAAGAAAAGATTCACACTCTAGAATACTCTTTGAGCCGTCCTAGATACGAAGAATCCATGTTTCTGTTCGTATGACC
>JASLHV010000360.1 GCA_030153205.1 Roseiarcus sp.
GCGACGCCACGCTCCGCAAGTTGACGTATGATTTGGTAAATCTCAAACTTGGCTCCGACGTCGACGCCGCGCGTCGGTTCGTCGAAAATAATTACTGACGGAGACGTTTGTAGCCACTTCGCCAGGACGACCTTCTGCTGATTGCCCCCGCTGAGGTACTGCGCCTCGAGCTCTGGCGAGGCCATGCTGATCGACAATTCACCCTGTAACCGCTCGATCGTCTCAGTCTCCTGTCGGCGCTGAATCACGCCGAACCGCGTCAGCTTATCCAGGCTCGATAGCGTAATGTTGCTGCGAATCGACTGTTCGAGAAACAACCCTTGGGTTTTGCGATCTTCCGGCACCAGCGCCAGTCCGGCTTTGACCGCTTCTTTCGGGCTGCGTACCCGAATCTGCGTGTCTTTAAGTGAGATTTTTCCAGAACGAAGAGGGTCCGCGCCAAACAGCGCCCGCGCAACTTCGGTTCGCCCCGCGCCGACCATCCCCGCCAAGCCGAGAATTTCACCCCCGTAAAGCGTCAAGCTGGCTGGGCACGGAAGTTGTTCGGTGACGATATCGGTTGCGGTCAGCACTGGAGCGCCGCGTGGACGAATGGCGCGTGGGAAAATTTCTTCGAGCGGCCGACCAACCATCATCTGAATCAGCCGGGCCCGGGTGACCTCGCTGATAGGCTGCACGCCAACGACTTGTCCGTCCTTCAAGACGGTGACGTCGTCGGCGATCTCGAATATCTCGTTAAGCCGGTGAGAAATGTAGATAATCGTCACGCCCTGTTCGACCAGCGAACGAATGGTGGCGAACAGATTGGCGAGTTCCTGACCGGCTAGAATTGCCGACGGCTCGTCCATCACGATCAAGTCGGCGTTCTGCGACAGCGCCTTTGCGATCTCGACCATCTGCTGGCTGGCGACGGTCAGATCGCCGATATGCGCTGACGGCGAGAGCTGAATGCCGAGGCGGTTGAGCAGGTCGGCGCTTTCTTTCGCCATCTGTCGCGTGTCGATCACGCCAAGTCGGCTGCGCGGTTCGCGTCCCAGGAAGATATTCTCGGCGACGGTCATAAACTGAACGAGATTCAACTCTTGATAAATGATGCTGACGCCAATCGCCATCGCTTCGCGCGCAGTGAAGCCCACGTAACGTCGCCCCTTGAACACGATCTCGCCGTTGTCGGCCTGATAAGCTCCAGCCAGAATTTTAATCAACGTCGATTTGCCAGCGCCATTCTCGCCGAGCAGCGCATGAACCTTTCCTTTGCGGCACGAAAACGAGACATCGCGTAGCGCCTGGACGCCGCCAAACGCCTTCGAGATATTTAGCATTTCGAGAATCGGGCTGTCGTTCATGCTTGGCGGTTCGATTGGCTCGATCGTCCTCTCCTCGGCCCCCTCTTCCACACGCCAGTTCCCCGTTTACGACAACTCGAACGCCGGACTTTTTAGTTCGGCGAGAGTCGAAGTCGTGTGACGTTTCAGCAGTCGCCCGAGGACGCAACGGGAGCTGCGTCCCCGTTCGATTTGATAATGCTACTGGCTCATGTACTTGAGTTCGACCATCTTCGAGTCGGGCAAGAAAATCGGCGGGAAAACATCGTCACTCCACTTCGGATTGAAGAAGGTATCGATGTTCGACATGTTGACGTCCTGCGTCTTGTCCATCTTTTCACGGAAGTCGATGAAACGCGGCACTGACTCGCCGTTGAGAATCTTGAGCGCAGTATCGATGCAGAGGATGACCATCGCATTTGGATACTGACCGGCGGAGAAAGTTATCTTGCCGTCTTTGACCTGACGCAGGAAGCCGTTGCTGTAATCAGCGCTGGCGATCGGAGGAACCGGAAGCTTGGCTTCCTGGAAAGCTTGAATGATGCCCTGCGACATCTGGCCACCGTCCGACCATATGCCCTGAATGTTTTTGCCGTATTTGGCGATCCACTGCTCGGCGATCTTCTTGGCTTCGCTGGTCGACCATTGGCCATACTGCTCATCCAGAATCTTGATGCCTGGTTTTTTCGGCCATACGGTGGCCGCGCCGGCCTTCGCGATTTCGGCCGTGTCGACGCCGGGAATGCCATCCATGACGAGGATATTGCCGGAGCCGCCGAGCTGGTCTGCGAGCGAGTTCGCCATGCGGGCGCCCAGGCCGTACAAGTTGGTGCCGACTTCTGTAACGTAGCTGTCGCCGTCGACGCCGCTAGCGCATAGCACCGTCGGCACGCCCTGTGCGGCCGCGCGGTCAACCGAGGCGGCGAGTGCTGCGCGGCCCATCGGCACCAGGATCAGTGCGTCGGGATTCTGGCTCAAAAGGTCCTCGACTTCCGGCGCTTGCTTGTCGGCGCTGCCGTCCGCGCTGGCGTAGAGCAATTGCGAAACCTTGTCCTTGCCAAGCTGATCGACGTGGTAGCGAGCTTCCTGGTCGAATAGCGCCGCCCATGAGTTCGTCGGTCCTTGCGCGGCGAGCGCAATTTTGTATGGGCCAGATTTCTTGAACTTCGAGGTGTCGGCCATCGTACCTGCGCGGGTGACCACGCTCTTAAGATAGGGGCTGGCGTCCAGCTCCGCCTGACTGTATTTCTGGGCGGCGTCCTCAGCACGGGCGGACGCGCCGCTTAGAATCAGCGCTATAATGGGTAAAATGCGTGTCTTTTTCATGCGTTGCTCCTCCTCCTTCAATTCCGACAGCGGCGGCATTTGTCACCGCGTCCCAAAGCGCATCACCGGCGTTCAGCCAAACTGTAAAGCGCGACGGCGCCAATGACGACAAATCCCTTGATGATCAACTGAGCCTGCACGCCCACGCCGATACCCAGCAGCAGACTGCTCAGGAACTGCACCAGCAGCACGCCGGCCATTGCCGCGATGAGGTTGCCCCGTCCCCCCGAAAAAGCTACCCCGCCCACCACCGCCGCTGCAATCGAGTCAAGATCGAAGCCGCGGCCGAGGTAGCGATCGACGTAGCCGACGTAACCGCTGAGGATGATGCCGGAGCCGACGACCAGCAGACTACAAATAACGTAGATGGCGATTATGTAATCGTCGACAGGAATGCCTGACAACCGGGCAGCCTCGCGATTGCTTCCGATGGCATATAATCGGCGGCCAAATGGCGTCATGTACAGGATAAAAGCCAGCAGCGCGGTGAAAGCAATCCAAATGACGAACGAGATCGGTAGCGGACCGAGCGACTGGTTGAGCAATTTCAAGCCGTCGGGCACCTGGCCGCTGGGGATGCCCTGAGTGTAGGCGCTTTGCGCGCCGCGAATGAGCACCAGCATTCCGAGCGTCGCCACGAACGGCGGGACGTTCCGTTTGGTGATGAGCAGCCCATTCGCTAGTCCGATCACGGCGCCGAAGGCGAGCGAGATCAAGACACCAGGCAAAATCTGGCTGTTCTGTCCGGCGCCAACTTGAGCAATCACGACCGACGTCAGTACAAGGACGCCGGTGACCGATAGGTCGAGACCGGCAATAAGCATGACCAAAGTCTGACCTAAGGCGACCATGCCAAGTTGCGAGGCCGAACGAAGAATCAGAAACAGCGACTCCGGCCGATACACTTCTGGTCGGACAACCAGCGCAATCAGCAGAAGCAGCGCCAGCGAGCAGAACACGCCGTAGCGCCGAATTACCAGCCGCGGAGACCATAAAAGCGGGCGGCCGATATCGAATTTTTGACCGACGCTGCTCACAAAACGCTCACGGTAAATGTTCCGCCGAAGAGTTCAATTCTGTCTATTTAGTCGGCTTCGGGTTTGTACTCTGTGATGATGGTGTTTGGCTACGACGCTCTCGAGGAAAAACCTATGGCGTCGGTTGGTTGTGGGCCGTCGGCGTCGACAACCTATGATTTCTCGGTATATTTGCTGGCCCATTCAATGCCGTCCCAGGTCAGCATCTTGGTCGGGACGATCTTGATCAGGTAGCGCGGCCGGTCGTACGTCGGCGCCAAATATTCTGGCCCACGCTCGCCGAGGAAACGCAGCGCCATGCGGTTAGCGACGTCCAGGCACTGACCTTGCATCGGCGCCGGACCAGACACGATCTCAGCCTTTCCCTGCGCCGTGACGCGCTTGTAGGTCCCGCTGTCCTGCGCACATGAGATGCCGACATTCGGATTCTTCTTGATATGCGCGACCCAGGCTGATCGCTCTCGGGGGACGATCCAGAAAGCCTCGCCATCCCACTCCTGCCACACAGGGGTGACGTAGGGCACGCCGTTCTCATCGATCGTGGCGATCCGGGCGACGACTGCCTCTGCTAGAAATTCTTTGATTTCTGCTGGCGTGAGCTTGGCGTTTTTACCCATCCATTCAGGGGTTTTCTTGCTCGTCATCTCAACCTCTCTGTTCAGTCTGCCGATACCTACAAGTGATCGGCAACCGTACCTTTCCAGGACGACGTTTCATCGTCTCATCAGGTCTAGACGATTACACTCCTTGGCATGACTTATCGTGGCGGGCTCAATAGCGACCGCCAAGAAACTCACGGAAGAAACGATGGTCGAAACGCTGCGAGTTGTCGAGTGGTTGCAGCGCCTCATTGAAATACCAAGCGCCAAATCGGGGAACACTGGGCAGCGCTCCAGCAGGCGCGGAGTCCAAAGCCCCATCTGGCCGTCCGCGCATCGTCCCTCCGAGAAACGCGGCAGTGGCCGCGCGCCGGCGTTCGCGCGACGGATTCGTCGGCGCGGTGGCAAGCACGATCAACTGCCGGTTGCGGAGCACACGATGTGCGCGCTATTTTACGGGCGCCGGCGCGCCGACCGAGGCCGTCACAACAATTTCGCTGGCGCTTTTGCGATCGCGCCGCCGCAGGCTAAAAGGTGCCGAGGCAGACGCAGGTCGAAAGGCGTTATGAGGTGATTGCAGTGGCTGACTCTAGCGACCATGCGCTCTCGACCTGGTTAGGCGAGGCCCCCCTGGCTGAGCTGACTGATGCTGCAGGACGCCTGCGCGATAAGGGACACGGACGCGTTATCTCGTATTCGCGCAAAGTGTTCATTCCCCTCACGCATCTTTGCCGGGACACCTGCCATTATTGCACCTTTGCCCAGCGGCCACGCGCAGGAAAGGCAGCCTATCTGTCGCCAGACGACGTGCTCGCTATCGCCCGCGCTGGGGCGGCGGCGGGGTGTACGGAGGCGCTTTTCACGCTCGGCGATAAACCTGAGCTTCGCTACCGGTCCGCCCGAGACGCCTTGGGCGCACTCGGATACGAAACCACTATCGGCTACCTACAGGCGATGTGCGCGCTCGCGCTTCGAGAGACTGGACTGCTGCCCCACATTAATCCCGGAGTCATGAGCCGATCCGAGATGGCCGGCCTGCGGACGGTCTCGGCCAGTCAGGGCATCATGTTGGAATCGCTTAGCGCACGGCTGTGCGAACGCGGCGGCGTTCATTATGGCTCGCCCGATAAGCAGCCCCAGGCGCGCCTTGAAACACTGCGACTGGCCGGCGAGCTGCAGACCCCATTCACAACCGGCATTCTCATCGGCATAGGCGAGACGCGCGCCGAGCGCCTCGAAGCTTTATTCGCCATCCGTGATCTGCATCGCCGTTACGGGCATATTCAGGAGGTCATTGTTCAGAACTTCCGCGCCAAGCCCGGCACCAAGCTCGCCGGCGCAGCGGAGCCTGATCTGGATGACCTGCTTTGGAGCATAGCCGCTGCGCGCCTGGTCATGGGCCCCGCAATGAACATCCAGGCGCCCCCCAACCTGTCGCCTGGCGTTTATACGCGGTTGATTGCCGCCGGGATCAATGATTGGGGCGGGATCTCTCCCGTCACCCCAGATCACGTCAATCCGGAGGCGCCATGGCCAGCGATCACCGAGCTTGCCGAGCGTACCGCCGCCGCCGGCAAACTCTTGGCGCCTCGGCTTCCGATCTATCCGTCCTACGTGCGCGATCTTGCGACGTGGTCGGCGCCGGAAGTCTCCACGCAGGTGCGCCGTTTAAGTGACGCCCAGGGTTACGCGCGCGAGGACAATTGGACGCCGGGCTCAAAAGGCGCTCCGCGGACACCGGCGCTCCATGCACGGTCGGTCGATCCCACCATTGAGCGAGTCATTTCGCGCGCTCAAGCAGGCGCCCGCCTGGAACCATCGGACATCGTTCGGCTGTTTACGGCGCGCGACGCCGATTACCACCGGGTCGCTGCCTCGGCCGACGAACTTCGTCAGGCAGCCAGCGGCGACATTGTCCGATACGTCGTCAATCGCAACATCAATTACACCAACATTTGTTATTATCGGTGTCAGTTCTGCGCCTTTTCCAAGGGCAAGACGCATGAAGCGCTGCGCGGGGCGCCTTATGATCTCGCTCTTGAGGAAATAGTCCGCCGCGCGAGCGAGGCGTGGCGGCGCGGCGCCACCGAGGTATGTCTTCAAGGCGGTATCCATCCCGATTACACAGGCAAAACCTATCTCGACATTTGCCGAGCCATAAAGGCCGCCGTCCCAGATATACACATTCACGCATTCTCCCCCTTGGAGGTCACGCAGGGCGCGGCGACGCTTGGCGTCTCAATTCGTGAGTTTCTGGTGCAGCTCAAGTCTGCAGGTTTGAATACCTTGCCGGGCACCGCTGCTGAGATTCTTGACGACGAGGTACGCGCGGTGATCTGCGCGGACAAGGTGAATACCGCGCAGTGGCTCGATGTTGTAGGGACGGCCCATGACCTCGGCTTAAGGACCACGGCCACGATTATGTTCGGCCACATCGAGCATCCTGTTTCCTGGGCGCGGCATCTGCTGGCGGTGCGGGATTTGCAAGTCGAGACGGGTGGTTTCTCGGAATTCGTCCCATTGCCATTCGTGCATATGGAAGCGCCGATGTATCTTCGAGGCATGGCTCGGCGTGGCCCGACGTTTCGCGAAGCGGTGTTGATGCACGCGGTAGCCAGACTGGCGCTCCATCCCCATATCACAAATATCCAGACCTCCTGGGTCAAGATGGGACCCGAGGGAGCGGCCGCGTGCCTCAGAGCCGGGGCCAACGATCTTGGCGGCACTTTGATGAACGAGAGCATCTCTCGCGCCGCCGGCACTGAGCATGGCCAGGAATTTCCCCCCTT
>JASLHV010000379.1 GCA_030153205.1 Roseiarcus sp.
CGCCGCGGGCTATTTTATCGCCTCTCGCATCGCCAATATTTTCCCGATGCTGTCATCGGGCCTGAACACATATATGGTGACGAGCGCCAGTCACCTGCATTTTGCTGGAAAGCTCGACCGCCTGCAAAATGTCATGCGCTCAGTGATGACCATGGCGTTTTTCTTCGCCGCGCCTATTTACATCGTACTGGCGTTTGCCGCCGGCCCAATCCTTTCTATTTTCGGCCCCGCCTATGCGCTTGATCGCTCCGCCTTGATCGTCCTCGCCACGGCGAGTTTCATTGTCACGCTTTCAGGCCCCTCTTCCGCATTGCTGCTCATCACGGGCGGCGAGAAGCTGTGGTCGCGAATAGCGTTCTTCTCCCTTATCTTGCGCATCGCAATCATGAGCCAGCTCGCGCCCGAATACGGGGCGGTTGGAGCAGCCGCGAGCTGGGCTGTCGTCAATATTCCGGTCGCCATTGCGGCAAGCCTGCTTTGCCGTCAGCGATGCGGCGTCGATCCTTCCGTCCTTGCCTTGCTTTCCTATTTCCGCCAGGGACGGCCGCTACAGAGCGCAAACCAAATTTCGGCCCCTTAAACCACGGTCAGGCCGCGGGTCGCAGCGCGCTGACGCGCGCCGGCCTGGATTTGGCGTAGCGATCCATATCGACTTTATTCAGAACGACGCTCGTCGATTCAGGATGGAATTGCGCCACCGCATCAGCGATAAGATTTGCGTCGGTAGCGTTCCATTCGGTCACGATAAGAACATCGGTCTTTGCCGCAAGACGTCGCGGCAATGAGGATTTCGAGACGCTCGGAGCGTCGACGACGACCATGTCAAATCGCCTCTGACAGCGGCGAAGAAGCGCGCGTAGCTGAGCGGTGGAGGTTTCGAGAGCGTCAGCGATTTTTTTGGACTCGAGAGTGACGCCAAGGGGTAAAATATTCGCGTGTCCCCGTTCGCGACGCCGGATCGCGTCCTGCAAGAGCGCCTCGCCGGCCAAAACATCAACTAGTCCAGTACGTCGCCGCGCCATCTCGTCAGTCGGCCCGCCAAGCTGAATGAGAAGTACGTCCAACCCGTCCTGCGCCCAATGCGCAGCGATATTTCCGGCGATGACGGATTTTCCCTCGACCTCACGCGCAGACGTCACCAAAAGAAAGCCGTTTTGAGCCGCTCGCTTCAACGGCGCCGTCGCGCAGAGATCGGCAAACCAGTGCGCATCTTCTTCATTGATCCGGCGACCATCGCGCGGCGGAGGTTGCCGCAGAAGCGGAATGGGGCCGGCGATTTCTGCCCCGATCGCGGGTTCAGTCTGCGCCGCCGTCGGGCGAAAACCACGCATCGCCTCTCGGACCACCGCCGCGCCAAGGCCCGCCAACAGACCGAACAAGATCGCCGCGGCCAGAAGAATCGGCCGCCCAGGACCTGTAGGCCGCATCGGCGGAGAAGCCGGCGAGGCGAGACGGATGTCGAACGGCGATAGGCCGACGCTTGCGATCAGTTCCTTCTGACGCGTTAGGATCTGATCATAGACGTCGCGATCGGCTTTGGCGTCACGTTCGGCCTGCTGAAGCTTGACCAGATTTTGGTCGCTTGAGCCGCTTTCCGTCTGCGCCTTGCGCAGTTCTTCGCCGAGGGCCGCTTCGCGCTGACGCGCTTCGAGATAGTCGTTTTTCCCGGCCGCGACGACCCGTTCCTGTTCGGCCGCGATCTGCTTTTTCGTGTCGGCGATTTGAGCGCGCAACACGGCGATATCGGGATGGCGGGCGCCGAGCACCGTCTCCTTCTCCGCCGCCTGACGCGTAAGCTTAGCATAGTCCTGCCGTAGGGCGCTCAAAACTGTCGTTTCCGGCGCGCTCGATAGATCGTTGGCGTCATTCGCGCTTGCCTTGCGCAATTGATCGACGCGCGCGCGCATTTCCTCGGTATGCGATTTGGCGAGAACGAACTGCTGATTAAGCTCCGTGACGCGCCTTTCCTGCAGCAACTCGCCTTGACCCGCGTCAGTGATTTTCAATTCAGCCTTGAGATCGGCGACGGCGGCCTCTTCGCTGTTCGCCTTGTCGCGCATTTCGCTGAGCTTACTCGCCAGAAAATCGATCGCGCGTTGGTTGGACCCGATACGTAATTGCGCCTGATTGTCGACGATCATCTTCGCCGCAGCATTGGCGAGATGCGCGCTCTTTGCCGCGCTCTTGGTCTTGGCAGTCACATCGATCACGTAGGTCGCGCCGCGGCGGGACACAGAGAGCTTGCTCTTGAGTTTTTCGATTACTGCGTCTCGCCGCGCCTCGGGGGTGTCTTCGCCGCGACTGAATTCTGGATCCTTCGTCAATTCTTCTTGGTCGGCCAATGCGCCGAGGAAACTCTCCGCTTTGGCGATTTGCACCAGGCTTTCAATGGCGATCGAATCGGGCCCGATATTGCCGAGAACTTCCGGGGTCGAAGTCACTCTTGCGTCGCGCGGATCGACGATGACGAGCGCCGTCGCCGAATATTGGTTGAAAAGCAGCCAAAATGCGAGAGTGAACAGCGCGGCTACGGCGATCGCGACGACCGCGCTAAACACTACGTTTCGCTTTAAGAACAACCAGATCGTCATCGGGTCGAGAAATTCGCGCAAGATAGCGCCGGGCCTCTCGTCCCAAAGTTCAAGCACGCGCTCGTCGTGCGATTCCGGCGCGCGGAGCGGCGCTGATTTGCTGGACAAAGCCATCGGCGGCGTGGGTCGACCTGGGTCCTCGACTAGGCTTAAACAAGGCCTGTCAAGTACAAGATACGTGAAGCGTTAAGCAATGGTTACCAGGCCGCTCGGCGGGCGCGACGACCGCCAATTTCTGGGCGGGGCCGAATTTCATTTTAAACGCCCTGTGTCCGCGCGTTGTCGCGTTTTGCTTCAATTGCGCGGCGCCGTTGTTGCTGAACAACGGGCAAGGGAGAGGCCGCCTTGCCGTTGCTCATGCTTTCTTTTCATTTTGCCGCCGAGTTCAAGGGAATAGCGTCGCGCGAGATCGCTCGCGCCGTAACGTTTCTCGCCGGGGGCCTGTCCATTTTACGAACGAGCGTACGAATCAGAGACGCCTTCAGCGACGGATCGCCGACGCCCCTTAGTGATTTGTTAACGATGCGGCCTTCGCCGGCGACCATCGCCCTTCGAACTGTCGGGAGGACGCGATGAGCGCATCCCTCGCGCCGCGCGTGATGTTGGTTCAGACTCAGGCCGAAAACGCTGGCGCACAACAAATATCGCGCCTGATCGCCGCCGATTTCGCAACCCGCGGCTTCGACGTGCACCAAATCTTCTTCTTTCGGCGCACCGCCTCGTTCGACGGCGAGAAAAACGTCGAATATTGCGCCGCCGAGCGCCCGGCCAAGCCAATGGCGTTCCTTCGCTTTTTGCTGCGCTTTTACGGCGCTATGCGCCGGATTCGGCCTGACGTCGTCATCTCCTTCCAACATTACGGCAACATCATCGCGACGCCCGTTGCGCGTTTCGCCGGCGTCAAAAAGGTCGTCGCCAATCAGGTCTCGGCAAGCGCCACAATCGGCTCGAGCCTGATGGTCGCCGACAAATTGCTCGGATCGATGGGCGCCTACGACCGGATCGTCGTCAATTCGCAGCATACGGAAGAAATGTACGCCGAATATCCCGAGAGCTATCGCAACCGGATCGTCCGGCTTGACCATGGCTTCGAGGACAAGACGCAATCGATTTCAAAGCATGACGCAAGAGCCGCGCTTGGCTTGCCGCAAGGCGTCAAGATACTTGGTTGCGCCGCCCGTTTGCATCCTCTCAAGCAATTGGACAAGGCGATCGGCATCCTCCCGATGATCGAAGGCGCCCATCTCGCACTTGCCGGGCAGGGCCAGGATCAACCGCGTCTTGAATCTATTGCCCGCGAGCAGGGCGTCGCCAGCCGCGTTCATTTCCTGGGCGAGATCGCGCCTGAGAAAATTGGCGTGTTGCATGCCGCTCTGGATTGCTTCGTCTTTCCGAGCGCGGCGGAAACCTTCGGTCTTGCGCCGGTCGAAGCCGCGCAATCGGGCGCGCCGGTCGTCGCCAACCATCTCGACGTGCTGCGCGAAGTTCTATGCGTCGAAGGCGAGCCTTGCGCTCTCTTTGTCGACGTCGATGACCAACCCGCCTTCGCCGACGCGGTCAAACGCGCTTTGTTCGACGACGCCCTCGTCAATCGCCTAACGACTGCCGGCCGTCGCCTCAAGAACCGTTTCCCGTTGAGCGTGATGATGGACGGTTATTCAGACCTCGTCGCGCAATTGATGGCGGCCCCGCAATGATCATCGAAATTGTCATCGATCACAACAAAGCGAGACTGGCTCATCGACGGCTCAAGGAGCGGCTCGCGCGAGCCTTTCCAACCGCCAAGGTGGTGCTGAGCGCGGACTTCGATAGCGAGGCTCTCCCTTCGACCGTTCCGATCCTGTTGAAGTCCGAGCGGCTCATCTATCGGCGGGGGCGCGAGACGATTTGCGATCTCTTGCCGCGCGCTGAATTCGCAGCGCCGGCGAGCGAGGCGGACGTCGTCATCGATCTTTCGTCGAACCCGCGAAAGGAGCGCGCCGCGACGACATTGCGACCGCTCTACGACGGCGAACACGGCGAAGCGGCGATAATCGGGGCATTATTGGCGGGCCATGCGCCTCACATCGCGATCGAGAATGTCGCGACGGGTGAAGTCGTGGCGACCGGCGCGCCTTCGCTCGAGACGGGCGACGGGCTGACCGGCGGGATGGAGGCTGTCTATTCGCGCGCGAGCGTCTTGATCGAACAGGCGGCGCGCGATCCCCGCCGCGTCGCGCCGCGCCTACGCTTCGGCGGCCGGGAATGTTCAAACGGTCAAGTCGCGCGCTATGCGTCGAAGGCGATTGCGAGGAACGCTGCGCGAGCACTCTATCATTTCGCATTCTATTCGCCGCATTGGCGCGTCGGCTGGCGCTTTAATGAAGGACCCGGCGTGCTTGATCTCGGCGGCCTCGAAGGGCCGAAGTGGAACGTACTGCCGGACAATGGCTACGAATGCTACGCTGATCCCTTTCCTTTCGAATGGCGCGGTCGCTCGTGTGTTTTCTTCGAAAGCCTCGATCATCGCGTCGACAAGGGGGTGATTTCAGTCGTCGAGTTTGGGCCGGACGGACCGATCGGAAAGCCGAGGCCCGTCATCGAAGAACCTTGGCATATGTCGTACCCCTTTCTGATCGAGGCCGAGGGGCAGTTATGGATGATCCCGGAAAGCGCGGCCTCAGGTCAGGTGCCGCTCTATCGATGCGTCGATTTTCCCTATCGGTGGGAGCGATGCGATCCTTTGCTCGAAGGGATCGAAGCCGCCGACGCCACGATCTTCTCCTATCAGGGCCGTTTCTACATGACTTCGGTCGTACGCGAGGGACTCGGCGGCTATTCG
>JASLHV010000403.1 GCA_030153205.1 Roseiarcus sp.
TCGGTTTTCCCTGTGATCAATTCGGCCATCAAGAGCCCGGCGACGAAGCGACCATTCGGAATTTCTGTTCCGAAAATTTCGACGTGACCTTTCCGCTCTTCGCCAAGATCGAAGTCAACGGCACGAATGTTCATCCGCTCTATCGCGCGCTGAAGAACAGAGCGCCAGGCCTTTTCGGTACGCAAGCGATCAAATGGAATTTCACGAAGTTTTTGGTCGATCGCGATGGCGCGACAGTACGTCGCTATGCCCCGACGGATCGGCCGGAGGCGATCGTGGGAGATATTGAGCGGGCGTTGGGCCGTGCTCCTCCCCTTTGAAAACGGAGGAGGACGAAACGCGGCTCTACGCCGCGCCTCTCTGCGCGTAGCCGTGCTGGCGGTTCAGCGCCTCGAGCAAATCGGCAGCCGCCTCCGCGATCACCGTGCCTGGCGGGAAGATGGCGTCGGCGCCTGCTTTGCGAAGCGCATCGAAATCCTGTGGCGGGACGACGCCGCCGACGACGATCATGATGTCGGGACGGCCGGCGTCGCCAAGCGCGCTTTTCAAGGCCGGCACCAAGGTTAGATGCCCAGCGGCGAGCGAGGATACGCCGACGATATGGACGTCGTTCTCCACCGCCTGGCGCGCGACCTCCTCCGGCGTCGCGAAAAGGGGTCCGATATCGACGTCGAAGCCCAAGTCGGCGAAAGCCGAAGCGATGATTTTCTGGCCGCGATCGTGGCCGTCCTGACCGATCTTAGCGACGAGAATGCGCGGCCGCCGCCCGTCGTTCTCCAGGAAGGCTTCCGTCATACGCAACACGCGCGCGATCGCCGTCTGATCCACGCCAGCCTCCCGTCGATAGACGCCGACGATTGATTTGATCTCGGCGACGTGCCGGCCGAAAGCCTTCTCCATGGCGAGAGACATTTCGCCGACGCTCGCCTTGGCTCGGGCGGCTTCGATCGTCAGCGCAAGCAGATTGGCGTTTCCGCGCGCGCCGTTGGTCAAGGCCTCTAAGGCCGCCTGCGTCTTGGCCTCGTCGCGCTCGCCGCGCAGGCGCTTGAGCTTTTCGATCTGTTGCGCCCGCACCGCGGCATTGTCGACCTTCAGTACGTCGATCGCCCGTTCCGACTGTGGGCGGAATTTATTGACGCCGATGACCGATTGACGCCCGGCGTCGATGCGCGCCTGAGCCCGCGCCGCCGCCTCTTCGATGCGAAGCTTCGGCACGCCCTTCTCGATGGCTTTCGCCATGCCGCCGAGTGCTTCGACCTCGTCGATATGCGTTTGCGCTCTTTTGGCGAGTTCGGCCGTCAGACGCTCGACATAGTACGATCCGCCCCAGGGATCGATGATCCGCGTCGTCCCGCTCTCCTGCTGCAGGAAGAGCTGCGTGTTGCGGGCGATTCGCGCCGAGAAGGCGGTCGGCAGCGCCAAGGCCTCATCGAGCGCATTCGTGTGCAGCGATTGCGTATGCCCCTGCGTCGCCGCCATGGCCTCGATTTCGGTGCGAACGATATTGTTGAACGGATCTTGTGCGGTCAGCGACCAGCCGGAAGTCTGGCAATGGGTCCGCAGCGGCAGCGACTTCTCGGATTTCGGATTGAAGGCTTTGACGAGATTGGCCCAGATCAGCCGCGCGGCGCGCAGCTTGGCGACCTCCATGAAGAAGTTCATGCCGATCGCCCAAAAGAACGACAGACGCGGCGCAAATTGATCGATCGTGAGGCCCGCGGCGACGCCGGCGCGGATATATTCGAGCCCGTCCGCGAGCGTATACCCCAGCTCGAGGTCCTGCGTCGCGCCGGCCTCCTGCATGTGGTAACCGGAGATCGAGATGGAATTGAACTTCGGCATGTGCGCCGAGGTGAAGGCGAATATATCTGAGATAATGCGCATCGAGGCGGCGGGCGGATAGATATATGTATTGCGCACCATAAATTCTTTGAGAATATCGTTCTGGATCGTACCAGAGAGCGCCGCCATCGGCGCGCCCTGCTCTTCCGCCGCTACAATGAACAGCGCCAGCACCGGCAGCACGGCGCCGTTCATCGTCATCGATACGCTCATTTGCGAGAGCGGGATGCCGGAAAAGAGCGTGCGCATGTCATAGATCGAATCGATCGCGACGCCCGCCATGCCGACGTCGCCGGCGACACGTGGGTGGTCCGAATCGTAGCCGCGATGAGTGGCGAGATCGAAGGCGACGGAAAGGCCTTTTTGTCCGGCGGCGAGATTGGCGCGGTAGAAGGCGTTGGAATCCTCTGCCGTCGAGAAGCCGGCATATTGGCGGATCGTCCACGGCTGGTTGACATACATGGTCGGGTAAGGACCGCGTAGATATGGCGGCGCGCCGGGCCAAGTGTCGAGGAAGTCGAGGCCTTCGAGATCCTCGGGGCCGTAGAGCGGCTTGACTTCGATGCCCTCGGGCGTCGCCCAGCGGGCTTCAGAGGGACTAGGACCGCCGGGGGGCGCCGAAAAAGGGATCGACGAGAAATCAGGAATACGGCTCATAGAGGATTAGTCTACGCCGATTTGTGCAATGCGCCATCGCCTGAGATAGCGATAAAAATTGTTTTTCACATATGAAATGTGCATTAATTCCGCGCCTTGTTGGAAGCCGATGGCTGGGTAAGGTCGCTCAGAAGGCTCCTCATCCCCGGAAAGACCTGCCTGTCGGAACGGTGTGCGGCATTTGAAAAACAGGCTGGACTCAAATTCGGGTAATCC
>JASLHV010000423.1 GCA_030153205.1 Roseiarcus sp.
TCGCCAATGCTGTAACCATGGAGACTCAGGCGGCGCTCGCTGAAAGGCAAAAGGCGCTTGGCGGCGAGCTCATATCAATCGCTGTCTCCTATCCGGAATCCGTTGGCTCCTATCAATCTTGGCGCCCTGCAACGCCGATCGTACAATGGGCGACGTTGAAACAATGATTGCGATAGGCATTGGCTGTCGCCGAGGAGCATCGCAACAAGCGATCGTCGCATTAGTCCGACGCGCCTTGACCAGTGCACAAATGGGCGGTGAGAAAGCGATGCTATGCACGATCATGCTGAAGCAAAGTGAAGCCGGATTGGTCTCTGCGGCCGACGAACTCGAGATGCCGGTTCGGTTCTATTCGTTGGAGGAGCTGAGCGCTGTGGAATCCAAAATCGCGACCCGATCGTCCCGCGTTCAGTCTGTGTTGGGTATCGGCTCGGTTTGCGAGGCCGCGGCATTGGTGGGGGCCGGCGATGACGCTTGCTTGATTGTTCACCGCGTGGTCGGCGATGGAGTAACTTGCGCTGTCGCGATCGGAAGCGGCCCATGAAAGTGCACTTTATCGGCGCCGGACCCGGCGCTCCGGACCTCATCACTGTCCGCGGTCGCAATCTTATTGAGCAATGCCCCGTGTGTCTCTATGCGGGTTCTTTAGTGCCGAAAGAGCTCTTGACGTACTGTCCAGCCAATGCGCGCATCGTTGATACCGCGCCTCTAAATCTCGCGGAGATTGTTGTTGAATTCGAACGGGCGAGAAACGCCGACGAAGACGTCGCGAGAATCCATTCTGGCGATCTCAGCCTATGGAGCGCGATGGGGGAGCAAATCCGTGAATTGGATCGCCTTGGAATTTCATACGACGTTACGCCAGGCGTCCCGAGCTTTGCCGCCGCGGCCGCCATCCTTCGTCGCGAATTGACCTTGCCGGGATTGGCGCAGTCCTTGGCCTTAACGCGAACGAGCGGCAGGGCGTCGCCGATGCCGGAGAGAGAAACGCTCGCAAATTTTGCCGCGACTGGCGCGACGCTCGCTGTCCACCTCTCGATACATGCCCTTGAGCAGGTCGTCGCCGAGGCGATGCCGTTTTATGGAGAGGATTGTCCCATAGCGGTCATCTATCGTGCGAGCTGGCCGGATGAGCGTGTTATCGAAGCAACGCTATCGACCATTGTCGAGGCCGTTCGTGGCGCCAATGTCGAACGTACCGCATTGATTCTGATCGGCCCCGTGTTGACCGCCAGCGACTTTCGCAACAGCGCTCTTTACGACATCGACTATCAGCGCCGATTTCGGGGCGCGGCCCAGTGAAACGTTGTCGTCCTCTCGCGAGTGCTAACGATCATGCGTCGATGCGTCGGACTGATCGCGGCCTTGTCCTCGTTCTCCAAACCGGCCGTCATTGGATGCGAGGACTCCTCTCCCACGGGCGGGAGGCGAATGTCTTGGCATGACAGCCGGCGCGTCATTTGAGCCTGGAACGGTGTGGCTGGTCGGGGCGGGTCCGGGCGATCCCGGTCTATTGACCCTTCACGCGCTCGACGCGCTGCAGCGAGCGGATGTCATCGTCTATGACGCGCTTGTGTCGGAAGGCGTACTCGCGATGGCGGCGCCGACGGCGCGGCAGGAATTTGCTGGGAAGAGAGGCGGGCGTCCCTCGCATAGCCAGAAGGATATTACTTACAGGCTGATCGAGTTGGCGCGTCAGAATTTGCGCGTTTTGCGTCTCAAGGGCGGCGATCCATTTGTATTCGGTCGCGGCGGCGAGGAGGCCAGAGCGCTGGCCGAGGCCGGCGTCAAGTTTCGTGTCGTGCCGGGAATTACCGCCGGCATCGGGGGGCTCGCTTACGCTGGCATTCCCGCAACCTCCCGCGACGTCAATCATGCTCTCATTTTGGTCGCCGGTCATCCCGCAGCCGATGGCGTGGACCACGTCGAGTGGGAAAAGCTCGCATCGATGAAGCAGCCGTTGGTCATCTATATGGGCCTTTCACGCCTGTCGGAAATCGTCTCCCGACTCATTGCAGGCGGCATGCCTGACGAAACGAGACTTGCGCTTATTTTCGAAGCGACATTGCCGCAGCAGAAGGTGCTCGAAATGATGCTCTCCGACGCCCTGGCGTTTGCGCAACGAGAGGCCGCAACGGCGCCCGCTCTTGTCGTCATCGGCGAGATCGTTGGGCTGCGCGACGTCCTGCTCAAGCACCTGCAGGCGCCATGATGCTACCCGGACTGCTTATCGCAGCTCCGCGCTCGGGCGCCGGCAAGACAACGTTGTCGCTTGGTCTAATGCGCGCGTTTCGCGATCGAGGGATCGCCGTTGCCGGGTTGAAATGTGGCCCCGACTACATCGATCCGGCTTTCCATGAAGCGGCCACCGGACGCTCGGGAGCAAATTTGGATTCTTGGGCGATGGCCCCCGCCTTGCTCCGCAACATTGCGGCTGAAGCGACGGCCGGCGCCGATCTCGCGCTCTGCGAAGGTTTGATGGGCTTGTTCGACGGCGTGCCGGGCGAGCCAGGTCGGACCGGCTCGTCGGCCGACATAGCGGCGGCTCTGGGTTGGCCGGTCCTTCTGACGCTCGACGTCAGCGGCCAATCGCAGTCGGCGGGGGCGGCGGCGCTTGGCTGCAAACTGTTCGATCCGCGGATAAGCATCGCGGGCGTCGTTCTCAACCGCGTCGCCAGCGCTCGGCACGAACGGCTCGCCACTGAGGCGATTGAACGTACTGGTATTCCCGTGCTTGGCGCTTTGCCTCGGTCTACCGAAATCATGTTGCCTGAACGCCATCTCGGATTGGTCCAGGCCGGCGAAACTGAGGGGCTAGAAGAAATCCTAGAGAGGCTAGCGGGATTCGTCGCCGGCAATGTGGATTGCGATCGGATACTCGCCCTTGCAAAGGCGCCAGAACCATCAGACGCCGCTCGCCACGGAGGAATCCGACCGCCAGCGCAGAGGATTGCTATCGCCCGCGACGCGGCGTTTTCATTCATCTACCCGCATCTCCTGCGAGCATGGTCGCAAAGCGGGGCCGAGATCGTATTTTTTTCGCCGCTGGCGGACGAAAGTCCGCCTGAACACTGCGACCTTTGTTGGCTTCCCGGGGGCTATCCTGAATTGCATGCGGGAAAAATCGCCACGGCTGGAAAATTCCTGAGTGGCGTTCGAACTTTCGCTAAAACGAAGCCGGTGCATGGCGAATGCGGAGGGTACATGGTCCTCGGCCAAGCCTTGATCGACGCTTCGGGGACGTCTCACGCGATGGTCAATCTCTTAAGTCACGTGACTTCTTTCGCCCAGCGGCGAATGACGCTCGGCTATCGCGAAGCAAAACTCCTGAGGAATGGACCGCTTGGCGACGCCGGAGCCCGTTACCGAGGTCATGAGTTTCACTATTCAACGATTACGGAAGCTGGCTTTGACGAGCCATTCGCGGAAGTCACCGACCTTCATGGCGCCGCGCCCGCGCGTACTGGCAGCGTGAGGGGACTTACGTCAGGCGGCTTCTTCCACCTTATCGCGCCAGTCTGAAAACTCGCCGAGACTAAATCGGCCTCACGCTCCGCCTTGGCCATGCGCTCCAAACCGCGACACCGATCGCGAGAAGGGTCGCCAGGGCAAGGCCGGCGGTCGGCGGGTGGAAGGGGATTTCGCTCCAGTGCGGCCAAATCATCTCGTTGGTGTTGAACGGCTCATCGCTATAGCGGCAGAGCGTGAGAGAGGCGCCGTTGGTCAGCATTTCCATCTGGATCTTGCCGATGAGCGCGTCGACGGCCTTTCGATCGGCGCCTGGCGCCTGGTTGAGTTGCAGGAGGAGCGCTCGCGCAGCGGCGAGATAGGCGTGGGCGCATTCGTTGAAGGGGCTCTGTTCGTCGGTAATGCTGCCGGGAACGACCCCCCAGAAACAGGCGAAGGACTGAAGGTTCAAATAGTCCTCCAACCGCCAGGTCTTCATATCGAACCCGACCCTGGCGCTGGCCAGCGCGCGAATCGCGGAAAGATTGTCGCTGATGACGGTCATCTGGCCATGCGTGAGGCTCGGGATGGCGACGCCCTCCGGCGGCGGCCCGCTGCGTGTCGATAGCCGATGCGCCTGGCTCGCCGATGCGCTGAGCAGCACGAGGGCCGCAACGAGTGTCAGCAAAAGGCGTTTCACGACGGGGATCCCAGCGGCCCAAGCGCCACGAGATTCCAGCGCCCCTCACGACCACTGAGCGTGGCGAGCCAGAGCGGCCCGACGTCGATGCGCCAGAATGCGGCGGCGCCCGCGCCGAGCGCGTTCACAATCGCCGCACGAACGACCGCGGCATGCGTGACGGCGAGTATTGCCCCTTCGTACGCCAGCGATTGCGTCAGCCAGGCGCCGGTCCGCGCGATCAGATCCGCGAGCGACTCGCCGCCATGCGGCGCGGCGGCAGGATCGCCGAGCCAGTCCGCAAATCCGTCCGGCTCACGCCGGGCGAGTTCCTTCAAAGCGATACCGCGCCAGCATCCATAGTCGCAGTCCCTCAAAGCCGTTTCGACTTTGGCGTCGAGGCCAAGCGCGACAGCCGTTTCACGCGCTGCGCGGGCCGGGGAGGCGAGTACGTGGGCGTAGGGACTTAGCCGGCTACTAATTAGGCCGAGAGCCTCGGCGGCGGAAATTTCCAGCGCCTCGTCGTCGGGAAACCGCGCTGCTGTGGTCGCCGCCGAAGCGCCATGCGCGAGGAGGTAGAGACGCGCGGTCATCGCCCGCGCGCCCCGCGACTTAGGCCGCCCGCAGCCGGCTCTGCCTCGCCGGCGCGAAATCACGCTCAATCCAAGCCCCGAACCCGAGCCCGAGCACTGTCCACATGATTGCCTGAGCGCCAAACGACGCCATACGGAACTGCCACAGCACGACGGCCGGGAACCCTTCGGGAACCTCATTCAACGGAGGCATCGCAAGCGAAAATATGACCACCGCGACGAGATACACGGCGGCGCCGACCAAGGTCGCATTCCAAGCGCCGAGTTGACCGACGAGGCGATTGCGGACGTTCCAGGCGCCGATCATCGAGCCCAGCGACAAGAGCAACATGCCGAAATAAATCGCGGTGCGTAGGCCGATTGTGTCCGGGTTGCCGATCGAGGGAGGGTTAGCCGGATATTTGATGATCGGAACAACGTAGACGGCGACGAAGCCGCTGGCTGCGACCACCGCGGCGGTCACGCGAGGGCTCCAATTGCCGATCCGGCCGTAGCAGATCGCGAAAGCGAGAGCGAACAAGCCGCCGAAGGCCAAGTTATAGACTGTGACGCCCGTGAAGAGCCCGATTCCGGCTTGAACCGGACGGCTGACCAGCTCGGGATAGTCTTCCGCCGGAGGTGGAGTTTCGCCTTTGGCGACTGCAGCGTCCTGCTCGGCCTTGGCTTTCGCCTCATCCATCGCCGTTTCAAATGTGATCGCGCGGTCGACCGCAGGTTCGCCCACTGTCTTCAGCAGGCAAAACGAAAGTAGGGCGGCGACAAAGCCGACAATCATTCCGCGCCACAACAAAGATCCTGTCGTCATCACGAAAATCCTCTACGCGAGTGCCTGCCGACGTCCTCAGCGCGTTGGCCGAACCGGTACATATTTCAAAGCGAATCCGCCGGGGCTTTGCGCGGCGCGCCATCAATGGCAGGGAAAGCCGAGCAGATGGCGGCTGTCGTGCACGAATTCGTGTACGTACATGCCCTGGAATATTGAGGTCGCGCCCTGTTCGGCGCCGACAAAATAGACGCCAAGCAAACAAATAAGGCCGGCGAAAATGACCCAAGGCAGCAATTCGCGCATCGGAATTGTGGCGACGTCGGCGGTAGGGGCCAGATAGGCAGCGGTATTCATGATCGGGCACTCCTCGGCATTCGCATCTCATCCGAGATGCGCCCAGCTTCCAACAGGAGACGCGGGGGTGACCAACGGCTCACGTAGGCGCTAACGCCCGCGATCTTGCACGACGTTCACCCCGACGTCCAACGAACAAATCGTCCGCTAAGGCGAACGAGCGTGGCAGGTCTCCTGGCTTGCGGATCGTCATCTCGCTGATCCTTCCCAGTTCTCGCGAACCAGTGGATTCTCTTCAGCGATCTTCACCGCTCACAGTTGCGGGGGCAGCCAAGGCGTAGCCCACTTAGGCGCACCTTGTTCCCTTTTAATCCCGTCCGAATAACCGGACGAAAACCACACACTGTTCGTAATGGATTTTCTGTGCAGTGTAAATGTCGAGTTCAGACGCGATCTTTGCAAAGCGGATTGGGGTGACCGATCAGCCGCGACCCGGAAGACGGGCTTGCGCGCGGCGCTGCACTGTCTCGACAGTAGGCGCTTGTCGATAACGGACGCCACACGGGGATTGCGTGAACATCAACTCTCGCCAATCTCGGGGTTTACATTGGCGAAAGCGGCTGGAATCTTTGCTAAAATTCCTCGCCGAAAGCTCGGCGGTCGGCTCCGGCGCTCTAATAATCCGTCCGCGTTGCCGCAATATTGTTCGACAAGCGCGACCGCATCTGCAGCCGCCTCTTCGTTTGGCGGGAGGTCGCCGAAAAGATAACTCGGCTTGCCGGGTCCGGCGAGGCCCACCGTACAAGACCGATTGCAGCCGCTCATGCATTCGACGCCGCTCAGAATCCAATTCGCGCGATCGGCCCTACGTTCCACGACGGCTCGCACCATTTCGTAGAGTTTGCCTCCGTCGGTCGGTCCTTCACGCGGAGTTCCCTCGCGCCGGCATGTCGTGCAAACGATGAGCCTATTCACCGGCGCCCTCAAGTCTTCCGCTAGCGAGATGCGACGACTGCCGATTATCCGACTTCGCCGCAATGCTCAATGGGGGAGCCGTGGGGCGACAATTTGTTATAAAGAGGCGTCGCGCTCTTCGGGTCCAATATTCGAGTGACTGTGAGCCGGATCAAGTCTTACGTCTCCTCAAGAGGTACGTATCCATCACCCATCCGTGGCGATCTCTCGCATCGGCGCGAACTTTCTGAATTTCATCCATCACATCGTTAAGCCTTCCCGCCAGAAGGATTTCGTCCTTGGTGCCGACGTAAGCGCCCCAAAAGATATCGATATTGGAATCTTCGATAGTCTTGAAGGAGCAGTCGGCATCGAGCATCACGACCACATCATCGATGTCGTCGGGCAAGCCTTCGGAGATTTTACGGCCGGTCGTTATGTGAATAGATCGCCCGATCTGGTTAAGTGTAGTCCTATGCCTTGCGGCCAGAGCCTGAGGCGCGCTGATGCCGGGAATAATTTCGTATTCGAACGCGATGGTCCCTCGCGCAGTAATTTGGTCGATTATTCTCAGGGTGCTGTCATAGAGCGAGGGATCGCCCCAAACCAGAAATGCGCCGCAGTCGTCTTCACGGAGTTCCTCTCGGATAACTCGTTCGTATATCTCTGCTCGCTGTTCATGCCACGCCCGCACGGCTTGCTCGTAGGAAGGGGGCCGTCTGTCTCTTGGGGGATCAATGATTTCTACCGTCCTGTATGATTTGTCTTTTATATGTCGCTCACAGATTTCCTTTCTCAGGCGAACGAGTCCTTCCTTTTCCTCGCCTTTATCAATAACGAAAAATACGTCTACTTCGTTGAGTGCGTTAATTGCTTGGATCGTGATATAATCCGGATTGCCTGCGCCAATGCCGATAAGAAAAACTTTCCTCATGTCTGAGACCCGTCTATGTTCAAATTGCGAAGACTACACTAACCGGGCTGCCGAGCGTGAGTCGAAAGCGTCGGAATATCCTGCGTTTGACTCTTCTGGAACAATGCTCGTGAATCACGACGGGACGGCCGCAGATGCTTGCGGTCGCCGCGCTCGAGACAAACAGGTACTTCGTCGTTCTATCGAAATCGAGGAGAGGTCGTTGGGGCGCCGCTTGTTTATTCGATAAGCGTGAAGCGAAGCCTAGCCAGCTTTGGCCCCAACCAAACCGTCACGCATCGTTCGGAAGCCAACCTCGTAAACATCCTTCGGATCTTTGAACAGAGGACGCCACACCCGCGTCGCCGCAGCAAGATCCGGGAGCGCTTGCCCAAAAGCCTCAATAGTCACCCAACCATCGTACCCTATTTCCTTCAGAGCGGCGAAGACCGCGGGAAAATTCACCTGCCCAGTGCCGGGCGCCCCGCGATCATTTTCGGAAATATGGACGTGGTTGATTGTCGAGCCGGCAGTGCGAATCGCGGCGGGTTGGTTCTTTTCCTCGATATGCGAGTGAAACGTGTCATATAGAAAGCCGTAGTTGGGTTCATCGACTCGCTTAACGAAAGCGGCGGCGTCGGCGGCAGTGTTCAGAAAGTAACATTCAAATCGATTGAGCGGTTCAATCGATAACGCGACGCCGGCTTTCGCGGCGTAACGCGCTGCTTCCTTATGCACTTCCGCGCAATGAGACTTTTCCGACTCGGTTGCTCCCTGGCCGGAGAATTCGCCGAGCGGCTGATGAAACGGGCCGCTGAGCACTTTCGCGCCGAGCGCAGCGGAGCAATCGGCCGCCCACTTGATGTGATCAAGCGCGGCTTGACGCA
>JASLHV010000428.1 GCA_030153205.1 Roseiarcus sp.
CGGCATTTTGATGTCCATGAGAATGATATCGAAACGCGCCCGCTCGCCGCGCGCGGCGGCGGCGCCGAGACGGACCGCCTCTTTGCCGTCATGGGCCCGTTCGACGTCGAAGCCAAGCCGGCGAAGCGCTTTTTGAGCGATTGTGGCGTTGATGTCGTTGTCCTCGGCTAAGAGCGCGCGCAGCGTTCTTTGATTGGCTGGGGCCGGCGTGATGGGCGCGGCGGCGGCCGGCGCCGTGGCGAATTCCGCCGCGAGCCGATCGAAAAGCGAACGCGCGCGAACCGGCTTGACCAGCCAGCCGTCGAAACCGCGCAAGGACGTGTCGCCGAAGGCGCGTCTTTCGAAAGGCGAGAACAGGACGAGGCTCTTCGACGTACCGGCGGCGCGGGCCGCGAAGGCGAGACGGTTCGTGGCCTCGACGCCAAGGGCGCAATCGACGATCACGAGGTCGGGATGCGGTCCGGCCGCGAGTGAGGCGAGTCCATCTTCGAGCCCTTCGGCGCGACGTACCGAGACGCCGGCTTCGCCCAAACGCGCGGCGATAGCCGGCGCCTCGAAGGGCGAATGGGCGATGATGAGCGCGCGCGTTCCGACCAGTTTTTCCGGCCGCCGGTCGCGAAGCGATTTCTGTATCGCGCCCGCCTGCGCTTCGAGCATCACCTCGAAGGTGAAGGCGGCGCCGCTGCCGGGATTGTCGGCGAGTTTCAGGTCGCCGCCCATCAGCGAAACGATGCGCCGCGAAATCGCCAGCCCTAAGCCAGCGCCTTCGTGATGGCGGGCGTTGGAGCCGTCGCCTTGCTCGAAATCCTCGAAAATCGCCGCTCGCCGGTCGGGTGGCACGCCTGGCCCGGTGTCGTCGACTTGGAAACACAGGGCGCCACCCTCGGCGCAGGAGACGCTGACGCCGACGCCGCCTTGCTCGGTGAACTTCACCGCATTGCCGGCAAGATTGGTGAGCACTTGCCGGAGCCGCAGCGCGTCGCCGATAACGAAGCGCGGGACGTCGCCGGCGATCGAGGCCGCGATCTCGAGGCCCTTGCTCTGCGCGCGCGGCGCCAGAAGTTCGACCACGCCCTCGACAAGATGATGCAAATCGAAAGATTCGGCGACCAGCTCCAGGCGGCCGGCTTCGATCTTGGAAAAGTCCAGGATCTCGTCGATCAGCCGGACCAGGGCCGAGCCGGAGCTGCGAATCGCCTCCAGATAGCTGGCGTGCTCCGCATCGAGCGGTGCCTCGCGCAACAGATCGGCCATGCCAAGAATGCCGTTGAGCGGCGTGCGGATTTCGTGGCTCACCGTCGCGAGAAAGCGCGACTTCGCCTCGGTCGCCGCTTCGGCGCGCTCGCGCGCCTGCGCGCCGGCCTTCATGTGCCAGAGCTCGTCGCGCAGCGCTTCATTGGCAGCCTCGGCCGTCGTCGCGCGGGTTTCGGCCTCGCGTCTGAGATGCGCAAGACCGAGCGCAAAAGCGAGCGCCAAGGCGAGGCCCGGCCCGGCCGCGACAGCCAGGGAATGAGCCGAGAGGAGCATCGAAAGCGTGTCTGAATCCATGGCCGCCAGCACCGGGCGCAAAGCCTTGTTGCCCGCGCTGTTAAGGATTCTGGCAGAGTGCGGTTGAAAAACTCTTGCACGGACCTCTCCAAAGAGACGCGCTTGGCCCGCGCGCAGTCCGTAAGCCCTTCTTGCGGTCGCCGGAGCGTCTCGCGCCCGGCGGCGTAGGGAGACGAAAATGATCGAATCTCATGCGCAATTCACGGCCCGGCGAGGACTCCTCAAAGGGGCGTTGGTCCTTGCGGTCGGCATGCCAGCGCTTCGCCCGTTGCGCGCCCGCGCCGCTAACGCCTTCGACGGGACCTGGGCCGCCGTCGACGCTAATGGCGAGACGGTCCAGATCATTTTCGTCAACGGTGACATTATCGGCTTCTATTGGCGCGGCGATTATCTCGACGCGAGCAGCGTCAAGCTTGGCGACGCCGGATCGACTTTGAGTTTTGCCTTCACGGGCGGTCAGGCGGTCGTCACCCGCAATGACGTCGGCATGACCATCACGATCCATGACAAGCGTGGCGTGAGCAAGGTCAGTCTCAAGAGGGACTAAAAGAGATTTCGATTGAGAGATACGTCGCCCGCCCTTATTCCGGCTCTATTGCAACGGGTCCGGAGGCTGCATGGCGACCGGCGAAGATTTAAGACGTATCGCGCTCTCGCTATCTGGCGTCAGTGAAGCGCCGCATTTCGATCGCTTGGCGTTTCGCGCGGCGCGAATCTTCACGACGCTGGCGGCCGATCGAAAAAGCGCCAACATCCGCTTCGCGCCTGACGAGCAAGAGTTCAAATGCCTCCTCGCGCCCGAAGCTTTTTCGCCGCTGAACGGCGGCTGGGGCGCCGCGGGCTGGACGCGTGCGGAATTATCGGCGCTTGGCGAAGAAGAGTTGCGCGCGGCGATAGAGATGGCGTGGCGCCACGCGCAGCCGAAGGCGAAGCCTGCGAAGAAGAAGCCGAAGCGCTGACGTCATTCCCGCGCAAGCGGGAAAGACAGCGTCGCTCTCACCGCTCCTGCATGGTCGGCCGGATCAGGATCTCGTTGACATTGACCCTCGGATGCTGCGTCACCGCGTAAAGTACAGCGGCGGCGATATCCTCGGACTCCAACGGCTCGGTCATTACCTTGCGCATTTCCGCGATCGCGGCCTTCATGGTCGCATTGGTGAGATGATCGGTGAGTTCGGTCTTCACCGCGCCGGGCTCGATCACCGTCACACGGATTTTGTCCTTGTACACTTCGCGCCGCAGCGATTCCGAGAAAGCGCCAACGCCGAATTTCGTCGCGGCATAGCCGCCCGAGCCGGGATTGGCGACGCGGCCAGCGACGGAGGAAATATTGACGAAATGCCCGGCGCCGCCACGCTTCATGATCGGCAGCGCGAGACGCGACAGGGTCATCAGGCCGAAGAGATTGATTTCGATCATGCGGCGGAAATCCGCGATCTCGGCTTCGGCGATCGGCGATAGGAGCATGACGCCGGCGTTGTTGACGAGAATATCGAGCCGGCCATAGCGATCTTCGACCGCGCCGAGCATGCGCTTGGCTTCGCTCTCGAGCGAAGCGTCGGCCGGGATCGGCAGCGCTTCGCCTTCGGCGTCGAGAATCCGCTTGGCCAAAGCTTCGAGCCGATCGGCGCGCCGCGCGACGATCGCAACTTTGGCGCCCGCGGCGGCAAGGGCGACCGCTGTCGCCTCACCGATGCCGGAAGAAGCGCCCGTGACGATCGCGACGCGACCTTGCAGGGGTTTGGAGGACTCGGATGTCATGTTCTTTCCTTTCCAAGCGTCAGCCCTGTCCAGCATAGGCTTGCCGCAGCGAAGCGACGCCACGTGGCGCTCCTTTTTTGGAGGCCTAGGCGCGCTCGAATTCGACTGTGGGACAGGAAGTAAGAATCTATCAGCGGTCCGCCAGTCCCGCAATCTCTCGAGGGCCTGGCCGCCGTGCCTATCTGGGCGGCGCATCAAACGCGTCGGGCCCTATTCTCTTGCCTGTTAACAAAGGGTTAGCAATTCCCTGCACAGGGATTCGATAGCTTATTGCCTAACGCCAGAGATTAACGAGGCCGTCTTGGACGCCATCCCATTACCCGAAGCTGCTTCCTCGCTGGAAAGTCTCGCGCGTTACGACATTCTCGATACGCCGCGCGAGGAATCGTTCGATCGTATAACGCGGATTGTATGCCGTGTGCTTTCCGTTCCAATGTCAACGGTAACTTTCCTCGACGGGCACCGGCAATGGTTCAAGTCTCGCCAGGGCCTCGACGCCGCCGAGACGGCGCGCGACATATCATTCTGTCGAATTCCAATCGCGGAAGGGCGTCCACTTATTGTTACCGACGCGCTCGCTGACCCTAGGTTCCGCGAAAATCCACTCGTTCTTGATGGCCCTCGGATACGCTTCTATGCCGGCGCCCCATTGCGCGGCGCGGATGGCGTGTGCATTGGCACGCTTTGCGCCATGGATACAAAACCGCGTACGCTCGACGAGAACGAAATAGGGATTTTTCTCGACCTCGCGCGTATCGTGGAAAGCGAACTTGAACTTCGAATTCTCGCAAATACCGACTGCCTGACGGGCGTCGTCGCGCGCCGCGCCTTCCTGGAGGAAGGCGAGCGCGCCGTTAGTCTGGCGCTACGCCATCGCTATGATTTGAGCTGTATTTCTTTCGATCTCGATCATTTTAAGACAATCAACGACTCGGCCGGTCATTCCGCCGGCGACGCCGTCCTGGCGGCGACCGCAAAAACCTGCGCGGCGCATCTTCGGAAGTCCGATATTTTTGGCCGGCTCGGCGGTGAGGAGTTTTCGATAATTTTGCCGCATACGAGCGTGGCCGACGCCGCGGCGGTGGCGGAGAAACTTCGCACGGAGATCCAGGCTCAAGCGACAAGAACGCGTATCCCCGTTCGACCCGTCACCGCGAGCTTTGGCGTCTCTTGTCTTGCTTCGCCGCCGACAGATTTGGCGGCGTTGCTCGCTGTTGCGGACGGAGCGATGTACAGCGCCAAATCGCGCGGTCGAAATTGTTGCGTTGTTGGCGTCAGCCCCACGTCAGAGGGCGAGAAGCTCGGCCGCAGAGTATTGAAGGCCGGCAATATTGTGTTCAATCGCGGAAATTCAGTCATCGATTGCACGGTCCGCCGTTTGTCCGAACAGGGCGCCAGCTTGGACGTCATTTCGCCGGCGGACGTCCCACCGCGTTTCAAATTAAGCATCGAATCGGACAATTTCTCTAAAGCCTGCGAAATCGTGCGTAAGGACGCGCGGAATATCGAGGTCGTATTCGGCTGACATTCCATGCGCCTTTGGTCCACGAAGGGTTCGCGGCCTTAGTGACAAATCGTAAGCGGTCTCTTAAGGCGTCGCCGGTAAGCTTGGTCCGTTTGCGTTGAGGATCCGGGGATCGGTGACCCAAATATCTATCGAAGCCGTCGAGGCGTTCATCGCTGAGCATCGGTCGGCGCTGACGTTTCCTGATTGGCTCGAACGCGAGTTCGAAGCAGATCGTAAGGCCAGACGGCTCGTTAGGCTTAACGCGAGCACGCGAGAGCTCATCGTCGTTTAAAATCTCATCCTGGCCGCCGATTGGTTCCTGACCCCTGATACGTTCTCCCTCTCCTTATTTCTTCATTTTGCAATCGTGACGCCGTGGATGATCGCCGCCATGTGGTTGTTCGGCCGTCTTCCCGCCTTTCCTCGCGAACTTGTCGCCGCCAGCGTGCCCTTCCTCATAGCCTGGCAGATCCTGTTCGCGTACGCGCGGAGCGATTCGCCTGGCGCGGTTCACTACCAGAGCCTTGTTGTCCTCCCTATTCTTTATGCGAATGCCGTGCAGCGGTTGCCAAATCGCCTCGCGTCCTCCGTTTCGATCGTTATCGTATCCATGCATGCCGGTCTGGTTCTCCTGACCGGCGAGATCACGATCGCAGCCGCTTGTCTATCGTCCTCCATATCGGCCGCGAGCGCCTATACGACGCTCGCCGCCAATCGCCTTCTCGAGCGCGATGAGCGGCGCAATTACCTGCACCGGCTGCGCGATCGCCTGCTGCACGAAAAAACCGAGATCGAGGCGCGGCGAGATCCGCTCACGGGCCTGGCGAACCGGCGCGAATTGCAACAGCGCCTGGATAGCCTTTGGGCGACGAGGTCGTCGGAGGCGACCATAGTTGGCCTCGTCTTGCTCGATATCGATCATTTCAAAGCTTACAACGATCGATACGGCCACCCAGCCGGCGACGCATGCCTCAAGCGCGTGGCCTCTTGTGTGCAGGCTGAATTGCGCGGCGCTGAGGATATGGCCGCTCGATACGGCGGCGAGGAGATGGTGGTCGTTCTGCCCGGGGCGGACGTAGGTACGTCAGCGGCGGTCGCCGAGCGAATTAGGCGGAGACTCGAAGGCCTTGGCATTCCCCAGGAGCTTGGCGGCGTCAATCGCGTCGTCACGGCAAGCTTTGGCGCCGCTTCAGCGCCGATAATCGCCATAAAGGCGGATGAACTCGTCGCAGCGGCCGATACCGCGCTCTACGCAGCCAAGAACAATGGACGCAATCAAGTATTTCCGCCGCTGATGCGGGACGCCGACGCGTCCTCGCTCAACCGGGTTGTGACCATCAAATCGGCGGCTAGGTACAGTTAGCGATATCCAGCGCCAAAACTGAACCCGCGCAGCCTCACGCTGCGCAAGCCAGTCCCTGCGCGCCGGGCGCAGGGCGCGTCAGCCGTCCCGTCGCCGTCACCACGCCCTTCGCGCCCCGCAGCACGCCAGGGGCGATTTCAAAGCCGAGGAAGCGCGCGCGGTCGACCGGCCCTGGCAGATCGAGGCCGCGCGTCAGAGACGCCTCAAAGCCGAAGCGGGCATAGTACGGAGCGTCGCCGACGAGCAGCACGGCTTTGTGGCCGCGCATCGCGGCGCGCCACAGCGCTTCGCGCATCAGCGCTGAACCGACGCCGAGGGAACGGTGCGACTTGGCGACCGCGAGCGGTCCGAGCAGCAGGGCGGGGCGCTCGCCTGCGCTGACGCGCCAGCAGCGCAGCGTGCCGACAAGCGCCTCGCCGTCGCGCGCGACAAGCGCGAGGCCTTCGGCGGGGATGCGACCGTCGCGCAGGCGCTGGCTGGTCTTGGCGGAACGGCCGAGGCCGAAGCCTTCATCGAGCAACGCTTCGCGCGCCGCGACATCATTGGGACGCTCGTCGGCGATGGCGATTTGCGCGGCGTCAAAAGAGAGGGCGGCCGGCGCAGCGACGGCGAGGCGGGCAGGGGCGAACGACAAGGTCATCTCAGCCTCCCGATCTTTGATCGGTTGAAGGGGCGGGTTTGGCGGGCGCGGCGTCGTACCCTCATCCGGCTCGCTTCGCGGCGGGCGATGAAAGGGCGCGGCGCGCCCCTCTCCCGCTTGCGGGAGAGGGCTCGGGTGAGGGGGAAGCCTCGGGCCTAGATCACGTAGGACTTCAGCGGCGGAAAGCCATTGAAGCCGACGGCGGAATAGGTCGTCGTATAGGCGCCCGTTCCTTCGATCAGCACCTTCGCGCCGATCTCCAGGCTCACCGGAAGGAGATAGGGCTCCTTCTCGTAGAGCACGTCGACCGAGTCGCAGGTCGGGCCCGCGATCACGCAAGGCGTCAGGGCGTCGTCGTCGAATTCCGTCTTGATCGGATAGCGGATCATTTCGTCCATCGTCTCGGCGAGGCCGTTGAACTTGCCGATGTCGAGATAGACCCATCGGAGCTTGTCGTCGTCGGCCTTCTTCGAGATGAGCACGACCTCCGCTTCGATGACCCCCGCATTGCCGACCATGCCGCGACCCGGCTCGATGATCGTCTCGGGAATGCGGTTGCCGAAATGCTTGCGCAAAGCCCGAAAGATCGTCTGGCCATAGGTCTTCACGGCCGGAACCTCTTTCAGGTACCGGGTCGGGAAACCGCCGCCGAGGTTCAACATCGAAAGGTTGATCCCCTTTTCGGCGAGGTCCTTGAAGATCGCCGCGGAAGCCTTCAGCGCGCCGTCCCACATGCGCGGATTGCGTTGCTGCGAGCCGACGTGGAAGGACAGGCCATAAGGGGCGAGGCCGAGCCGATGCGCATGCTCGAGCACGCGGCCCGCCATTTCAGGCGCGCAGCCGAATTTGCGCGAGAGCGGCCATTCGGCGCCGGCGCCGTCGCAGAGGATGCGGCAGAAGACTTTCGCGCCGGGCGCGGCCCGCGCAATCTTCTCGACCTCGGCTTCGCAATCGACCGCGAAGAGACGCACGCCGAGCTCGAAAGCCCGCGCGATGTCGCGCTCCTTCTTGATCGTATTGCCGAAGCTGATGCGGTCAGGCGTCGCGCCGGTCGCCAGCACCTGCTCGATCTCGACGACCGAAGCCGTGTCGAAGCACGAGCCGAGCCGCGCCAGGAGATCGAGAATCTCCGGCGCCGGGTTCGCCTTGACCGCGTAGAAGACGCGCGTATCCGGCAACGCATTGGCGAAGCCGTCGTAGTTTTCTCGGACGACGTCGAGGTCGACAACGAGACGCGGGCCGTCCTCTCGGTTGGCGCGCAGGAAATTCAGGATCCGTTCCGTCATAGCGGCATCCCCCGTCGCGCGGCGTTTCTCCGCGCAAAACGAAGCCAAAGGATCGGAGGCGATGCGATCCGGCGACGCGCGATGGAGACGCGATGCGCCGGCGTTGACCCGCCGTCCGCAACCGTTCGTTCTTCGCTTGGCGGCCTTCGGGGCCGCGCGGCGTCAAACGCCCGGTCAGATGCTGCGCCGTTGGATACGTAGCCTAGGAAGAAGCCTTGCGGCCGACCTTGGTTCCGTAGCCATCGATTGGAAGGGAGAGATTCCCATCCGCACGCCCGGCAAGAGAGACAAGCCTCTTCGGTAAGTCGACCTTTGGAGGGGCCAACAGAGACCAAAAAAGCCCGGTCCGTCGTTGCTTTAAGTCGCGTCCCTCGTTTGGCGAGGTACGCCGGTTCGCCTCCGGCTGCCGGTCTTTCTTAGGGACGGTTAACCGGCCTCTTGTCCGGATCCCCGCCGACCGACACACGACCACAGGCACGTGCGATTTGGGCAAAAAACTAATTGGTCGAATCATTGAGATTTACAAGCGTTTTTTTCGCTCGGGGCCAATTTTTTTGCCGTTCATAAATTCTTCATAATTGGAAAGCGGCCTCATCGTCGCGCGCAGGGCCACTGATCGCGCGCCGGCCGCGTTGGATAAAGCGGCCCATCAGCGGGAGGCGAGAAGGAGCATTCCCATGAAGACGCGATCAGGCGGTTGTCTCTGTGGAGCGATCCGCTACGTCGTTCGCGGCGAGCCTTATCGTTTCGGCATTTGCCATTGCGCCGACTGCCGCAAAGAGAGCGGCAGCGTCTTCGTCGCCTATGCGCATTGGCGACGCGACGACGCCGAAGTGACCGGACCCGTCAGCACGTTCCGCGGAAGAAGCTTTTGCCCAACCTGCGGCTCGCGCTTGTTCAACCTCCACCCAGCCGACGTTGAAGTGAGGATCGGCGGTCTCGACGAAGCGCCGACGACTCTTGGCGCGCCGACTCGTGAAGGCTGGGTCACACGGCGGGAGCGATGGTTCCATCCTGTCCTGGGCGCTGAACAGATCCGCCCTAGTCGTATTGCTCATTCGACCGATGGCCGATCAACCCACGCGCGCTTTGCTCTTCTTCCGCGCCAGCGCATGGCGGACGAGGCGATCCACTAGTACTGCGTAGCTGACGCCGCTCGCTTCGAGAACCTTGGG
>JASLHV010000434.1 GCA_030153205.1 Roseiarcus sp.
ATCGAATAGCGCCCGCGCGGTCGCCCCTAAACTGGTCGGGTATCCCGCTCGAGGGCGGCTCTTGTTCGCGCGACATTTGCCGCCAATCTGATAGAAAGGACTTCTGTCTATCAGCGCTAGGGCGAACGAGTGACGACGATCGATCTTCCAACCGCCGATGGCCGCGTCGCGCCCTATCAAATCCGTAACGCGCCTTTGCCGGCGGCGAAAAACGGGCCTCCGCCGCGGTTCAATCGCATCGCTTATTCTGCGGCGCATGTCGTCGCCAATCCTTTCGCCGACAATGACCCATGGCTCGACATCGCGATCGACTGGGACAAGACGATCGCGTTCCGTCATTACCTGTGGGATCTCGGCCTCGGGGTAGCCGAGGCGATGGATACCGCTCAGCGCGGCATGGGACTCGATTGGAAGGCGGCGCAAGCTTTAATCCGCCGGGCCTTGGAGGCGGCCAAAGGAAGAGAAGATGCGCTGATCGCTTGCGGCGCCGGCGCTGACCACCTCGAGCCCGACCCCAGTGTGACGATTGACGAAGTCATCCGCGCCTATGAGGAGCAGATCGAAACAGTCGAAGGCTTGGGCGGTCGCATCATCTTGATGGCGAGTAGAGCGCTTGCAAAAGCGGCTCGCGGTCCGGAGGATTACGCACGGGTCTATGGCCGCATTCTGTCGCAAGTGAAGTCCCCCGTCATCATTCACTGGCTCGGCGAGATGTTCGACCCGGCGCTTGAGGGTTATTGGGGGCGCAACGACCACATGGAGGCGATGGATGTCTGCTTTGGCGTCATCGCCGACCATGCCGATAAGGTCGATGGCATTAAGATTTCGCTGCTTTCCAAAGAGAAAGAGATATTGATGCGACGCCGGCTCGCCGAAAGCAATGCGACGGCGGGCGTACGTATGTACACCGGCGACGATTTCAACTATGCCGAACTCATCGCAGGTGACGAAGAAGGGTATTCGCACGCTCTCCTCGGTATTTTTGACGCCATCGCGCCAGCCGCCTCGGCCGGCCTAGCGAGACTCGCCGCGGGCGATGACGCTGGCTTCCGCGACATTCTTGCGCCTACTGTGCCGCTCTCCAGGCACATTTTCAAAGCGCCCACGCGTTTCTACAAGACAGGCGTCGTATTCCTAGCTTACCTAAATGGATTTCAAGATCATTTCGTGATGATTGGCGGACAGCAGAGCGCTCGATCCCTGCCGCATTTCGCCGAACTGTATCGTCTTGCTGACGCCGCGCGCATTCTACGCGATCCTGATCTCGCCACCGATCGCATGCGTCGATTTTTGGCGATTGGCGGCATTAGCTGAGAGCGCCCTAGCGGCTCGGATCAAGTTTCGTCAGTACCGAGAGCATGGCGATCAGCGTGTCCGTTGTGTACGGTTTGCGTATTCTAGGTGCGCCAGCGAACGATTCTGGAAACGCAATTTGCTCGCCGTATCCTGTCGCGAAAGCAAATGGCGCACCGCGTTCGACGAGCATCGCGGCGACCTCGAAACTTGTTTCTGAGCCGAGATTGACGTCGAGCATGGCGAAGTCCGGCGTGCTTTCCTCAATTTCTTTGAGAGCCTCCGTAACATTGCTCACGACGCGGACCTTTGCGACCCCGAGCTTGATCAAAGCGTCTTCGGTATCCAGCGCGATGATGAGATTGTCTTCGACAAGCAGGATGTCGCGCGGCGGCGCACTTAGCGAGGCCGATGAAGTCTTGACTTTCGGTTGTTCGTCGCCGCGCCCCGCCGGGGCCTTGACATAAGTCGAAGGGATTGTGAATCGCGCGCTGACGCCAGCGAGCGAGAATTGAATTTCAGCTTGGCCTTTGAGGTCATGCGGAATTGAGCGTTCAATAATCGTGCTCCCGAAGCCGCGCCGCATCGGCGGCTGAACAGGAGGGCCTCCTTGCTCGGTCCAGCTCACGACCAACTGCCCTTGGCCGTCCATTCTCGTATCGATATAGACCTTGCCGCGCGCGTCGGTTAGCGCGCCATATTTGGCGGAGTTGGTGATCATTTCGTGGACCACCAGGGCGACTGTCGTGAAGGCCTGTGGCTCAAGCAAAATATCCGGGCCTTGGATGACGACCCGATCGGCTTTGCCGCCGAGATAGGCGCCCGCTTCTGCATGTACGAGCGCGCGCAAAGAAGCCGGCCCCCAATTGTCGGCGGTGATCTGGTCATGTGCGCGCGCCAGCGCTTGAATCCGGCCGCCGACTACTTGCGTGTAGCTCTCGAGCGTCGCCGAAGATTCCCGACTCTGATTGATGACGCCACGGATCAAACTGAGGATGTTCCTCACGCGATGATTGAGCTCAGCGATCAGGAGTTCCTGCCGTTCCTGCGCGCGCCTTCTCTCCGACTCGGTGAGGCTCGACATGCGTAAAATCACTTCGAGCAAGCTGACCCGCAGAGCCTCGGCGATCCGACATTCGATGGTGGACCATTGCTGAGACTGGCCGCTCACAGTCTCCTTCCATAGTTCGAAACTTTTGCGGGGCGTCAGCCGCGCGCCCAAGGGTCCGACCGTTACCGGCTTCGAGGGGTCGCCCGCCCAATTGACCGATCGAGCCAGCTCCTTGCGGAAGAAAATGAGGTAGTCGCGCGCTGGCCGAGATAGCGGAACGACGAGCATTCCGGCCGCGCGATCCGCAAACTCGCGTCCTTGCGGCAATTCCGCGCCAATGTGATGGCGAGCGTAGATGTCGTCGATCTGATTGCCCTGGAGGTAGGTGATCAGCGCGGCGAATTGTTCTTCGTTCGGCGTCAAGCCTTTGAGCGTCGCGCGGCTGTCGATGTACACGCCGATACCATCACAGGTCAAAAGATCGCCAATATCGTCGAGATGCCCGACAATGCTTTCGAATCGGGTGTTTTCACTCGCCATCACGGTGACGAGCTGCTGATGAAGCTTCTGCGCTCTCCCTTCGTAGCCGGCTTCGCTCTCGCGTTCGCGATTTTCCATGAGAAGCGAGAACATCTGGCCAAACAGCTCAGCGGCGGTTCGTCGCCCAAAAGTCACATGGTGTGGCGCATAGTGGTGACAAGCAAAAAGGCCCCACAATTTGTTCTGTCCTAAAATAGATATCGACATGGACGCGGCGACGCCCATATTTCTCAAATATTCAATATGAATGGGCGAGACGCTGCGAAGTATGCTCATTGACAGATCGAGCGGCTGCTCCTTTTCATCCAGCGTCGGACCGATCGCCGAAGGAGCGGTCACGACGTCAGGGATAATTCGCAGCCAGTTTTTTTGATAGAGGCGACGCGCCTGCTGAGGGATATCTGAAGCGGGATAATGCAGGCCGAGATAAGTTTCCAATCCGGCCCGTGCGGATTCGGCGATGACCTCGCCAGACCCATCGCTGTCAAAACGATAGATCATTACTCTGTCAAAGCCTGTCAATGCGCGCATTTCGCGGGAGGCGACACGAAAGAAGGCGCGTTGATCCGTCGTCTGCTGAAGCCGCGCAATCATGCCGCGAACGAGGACGCCGGTATTCAACGCCCCCTCATCGATTGACGGCTCGCATTCGATGACGACGCTGCCGCCGCTGACGTGGACGGCGATGTCAAAGCTCGGGCCACTCTCCAGCAGCGCAATATTGAAAGCGCGCGCGACCGTGTCGCCCATTATTGCGCTGTGAAGATGACCACGGATCTCGTGGACGGAAGATTCTGTGAAAATTCGTTGGATGGGCAAGCCGAGTATTTCCGATGGTTCGCGCCCGATCCATTGACCCACATTTGCGGAAACGCGCGTTGCGATCCAATCGCTGCTCGAGACGGCGATGAGAAATCCAAAAGGCTGAACGGAGCCGATCAAATGGATCGGCTCGCGGTCGCAATTGGTGAGATCTACGGTGGCGCCGGCTTGCTCTTGCATGGCTCTATGAAGGACAAGGCTCGGCAGCCCGATAAGCCGAGACGAAAGAGTTGAACGCTATGCGCGCGCCCGCGACAGCGTCCGCCGGACAACGTTTAACCGCGGCAGAGGCTTCAAGACGTTCGATGAAAGTACGCCAGAACGGTCTGCCTTCGCCGTGACGAAGATAGCGCAAGGGGAGAGGCGTCATTCGCCTTGCACCCATAGAAATACGCCGCGCTAGAACCTCTGCGCCAAGACGCGAGCCCTCGAGAACATAGATGACGCCGAAGATATGAGCTTCGCCACGAAGAGTAAGAAGCCTATCAAAGGACGGCCGCGGGACGCCGAGCTCACTCAGGTCAGCGAGGAGGGCGGAAACGCGGGAGCGCTCACGCCAATCCGGTAATAGACTTTCGACCCCTGCTCTAGTCAGACCATCTTCAAGCGGGCAAAGCGCAGTCGCTGAAAGTAGCAGAAACTGTCGATAGCCTGAATCGCCCGCTCCGATAAGCGGGCTGAAACATGCATCCACTTCTGCGTGTTCGGTGGCAGTCTCCGCTCTCAGTAAATGGCGTACCGAGCCGGATAGAATTGAATGAAAGGGTGAGACATTCACGCGGAGAGGATTTCACTCTTATAGCTGATTGACCGCTTGAACACGTACTATACCTTCCATTCGTTCAGGAGTCTCGGAGCGAGGAAGTACCTCTCGTCACACCGATTTATCGACCGCATCCTCAACGGCGCGCGAGATTTCCTTTTCGATTTTCTCTCGCTCGTCTTTTGCCGCCTGCGTCGCCCTTTGCTTCGCGGACCTCCGACTATTCGCCGGTGTGTCGAGCGACGCGACCATGAAGATACTATCCTGCGGTTTTGCCGCCGCCTCCGTTTGGTGGCCTTCTTTGACGCGTTTCATTCGCAATTGGTCAACGGCGAC
>JASLHV010000443.1 GCA_030153205.1 Roseiarcus sp.
AGGAGCGAGGATGCGTCCGAAATCTTTGCAGGAAATGAATCGAATGAGGCGATCGCCAGCACAGTTAAGACGAGCAGAATCAGCATGGTTGCGGGAAAATGAACCGCGAGCGGCGGTGACACTTCGGTAAGGAATGTCAGAATCCCGCCAGGCGGGTTCTTTCTTGCGAAGCTATGCGTGCGCGTCCACGTCACAATCGCCGAAGAACCTGCAGGACCGATCCAACTTTTCGGTCTTCTGTTGTACGTTCACAGGCTGTGACATACGCCTTCACAAGGGAATATTGTCGTGCTTCTTCCAGGGATTATCGAGTTTCTTATGCCGCAACATCGCAAGTGCGCGCGAAACACGTTTGCGCGTCGCATGCGGCATAATGACTTCATCAATATAGCCGCGTTCGGCGGCGACAAAAGGCGATAGGAACCGCTCTTCATATTCGGCGGTACGTTGAGCGATCTTGGCGGGATCGTTGACGTCGGCGCGGAAGATGATTTCGACGGCGCCCTTGGCGCCCATCACCGCGATTTGCGCGGTCGGCCAAGCGAGATTGATGTCGCCGCGCAGATGTTTTGAGGCCATCACGTCATAAGCGCCGCCGAAGGCCTTGCGGGTGATGAGGGTGACTTTCGGCACCGTCGCCTCGGCGTAAGCGAAGAGCAATTTGGCCCCGTGCTTGATCAGGCCGCCGTATTCCTGCGCGGTTCCCGGCAGGAAGCCCGGCACGTCGACGAAAGTCAAAAGCGGAATGTTGAAACAATCGCAGAAACGTACGAACCGGGCGCCTTTGCGCGAAGCGTCGCTGTCGAGAACGCCGGCGAGGACCATCGGCTGATTGGCGACAATACCAACGGTTCGTCCTTCAATTCTGGCGAGGCCTGTGACGATATTCTTGGCGTGCGCTTCCTGGATCTCGAAGAAGTCGCCCTCGTCCGCCACTTTCGCGATCAGCTCTTTGATGTCGTACGGTTTGTTTGGATTTTCTGGAATCAAAGTATCGAGCGAATCGTCGAGCCGGTCCGGATCGTCAAAGCTCGCCCATTCGGGCAGAGGATCGGTGTTCGAGGATGGCAGAAAATCGATGAGCCGGCGCATTTGCAACAGAGCTTCGACATCATTGTCATAGGCGCGGTCGGCGATTGAGGAGCGGGTTGTATGGATCGACGCGCCGCCGAGTTCTTCCGCGCTCACGCTTTCATTGGTCACGGTTTTGACGACATCGGGACCGGTGACGAACATGTAGCTCGTATCGCGCACCATGAAGATGAAATCGGTCATGGCCGGCGAATAGACGTCGCCGCCCGCGCAAGGGCCCATGATCAGGGAAATCTGCGGAATGACGCCCGAAGCCAGCACATTGCGCTGGAAGACCTCGCCATAGCCACCGAGCGCCGCGACCCCCTCCTGGATGCGCGCGCCGCCGGCGTCGAAGAGACCGATGATCGGGGCGCGGTTTTTCAGCGCCATATCCTGGATCTTGGTGATCTTCTGTGCGTGGGTCTCACTGAGCGAGCCGCCGAACACGGTGAAGTCCTTGGCGAAGACGAAGACAGTGCGTCCGTTGACCGTGCCCCAGCCGGTGACGACGCCGTCGCCGGGAATTTTGGTCTTTTCCATGCCGAAGTCGTCGCAGCGGTGCTCGACGAACATGTCGAACTCCTCGAAGGAGCCGTGGTCCATGAGCAATTCGATGCGCTCGCGCGCCGTCAGCTTACCCCGCTTGTGCTGAGCCGCGATCCGCGCCTCGCCGCCGCCAAGGCGAGCCTGCGCGCGGCGATGGTCGAGACGTTCGAGGATGTCTTTCAAGGGGCGTCGCTCCGCGCGAGAATTATTGAGCTTGAATCCAGGCTATCACGATAGAAACCTGACGCTGACAATAACACAAGCCTCCGAGCGCCGCCGGCGTCAACGCTTCGCGTCTGTAGACGCTCCCGAGCGTCAGTCTCGAGAAAATTCGGGACGAGTTGGCGACACACGGTTTGCTCGCCATATGGCGACTTATCGACAATCCGCGATCATTGCCTGCCCACAGGTGAAGATGATTGCCGTCGACCTTGAGAGATTGCAATGTGCCGATCAGCAAATCAATGCCGGCATTGTCCATATAGAAATCGATAGCGTCCGAGACTTTGTTGTAAACAATCGTCATTCTGGCGCCAGTACTCATCAAAAAAACGATCTCGTGACTATCGCGTCATTTAAACCTATGTAACTGCATTATTTCACTCGGCGGTTGCCGCAGGAGATCAGTTTCTTGTCATCGCGCCGTCCCGCGCGCCCGATCACTCGATTTCGAGCTGCGGCCTTCGCCGCACGAAGGCTGAGTGGACTGGCGCGCCGGGCGCGAGGCGGCCGTCCGCGCCCCATTCCGCCATTCGATTGAAGGGAATCGTCGCGCGCTGGCTAACGCGCGGCAAGAGAGTACGGAAGTCGGCGGCGATCGCCTGGAGCCGCTCTTCAATCGCCGCGGGATCGGAATAACGCAGACCCGCCTCGACGCCATAGGCGACGAAGGGCGTAAGAACGTCGTACCCGACATAGGCTAACGAGAAATTCACCGGCCACAGCATCAGGTCAATGTCGCCGCTTCGCCCATCATATTCGTAGGTGTTGCGGCTGGTGCCAACGGTCACCGACAGCATGGCGCGCTTGCCGACGAAACGTCCGTGCTCGAAACGCTTCTTGCTCGTATAGGCCTCGCCATAGGCCAGCACCCGATCGAACCAGCCTTTGAGCATGGCGGGCGGCAAGTGCCACCACATCGGATATTGCAGCACCATGAGGTCGGCGCGGTCCATCAACGCCAGTTCTTCGATGACAAC
>JASLHV010000445.1 GCA_030153205.1 Roseiarcus sp.
CGTCGTCGCGTGCTTACGCGCCTCGGTCAGCGCAGCCACGACGCTCTCGCCGTGGCGCGCCTCGAGCGCGGAGATGGAGCCGACGTGAAGATGTCGTGCGCTGGCCGGCCATTGCCGCGGAAACGGCCAGACGCCGTCGAAAGAGGTCGCGTCGAGATAGAAGGAATAGCGCGCTCCTGTCTTGGCCGTGCCGCGCATGACGAAAGCGATCGTCGAGGGTTCGGCGGCGCGCTCAACGAAAGAAAGATTGACGCCGGCCTTGGCGAGAGCGGCGGCGAAGGCGTCGCCGTTGGCGTCCTTTGAAATGCGGGAAACGAAAGCGCTCGGCGCGCCAAGGCGGGCAAGGCCGATCGCGACATTGTAAGGCGAGCCGCCAAGAACGGCGTCATAGGCTGTCTCACGAGCGTGATCTGGAATGAGATCGACCAGCGCTTCGCCCGAGATCAGAATCATGCTTCCGCCCTTCCCCTTGTGTCGAGGTTTGTTACTTATGCGCCGCCTCTATCCTCCCCTGCGAAGCGGGGGAGGGGAACCATGCGAAGCATGGTGGAGGGGGCCGCTGACTCCCAAGCAAACCCTTGTCGCCGGAGGCCCCTCCACCGCGCTACGCGCGGTGCCCCTCCCCATCTTCGATGGGGAGGGTTTCCCCGTCACGCCATCGTGTACGACGTCTTGACCGTTGTATAGAATTCCGCTGCGTAGCGGCCCTGTTCGCGCGAGCCGAGGCTCGAACCTTTCCGGCCGCCGAATGGCACGTGATAGTCGACGCCGGCCGTTGGCAGGTTGACCATCACCATGCCCGCCTCGGCGTTGCGCTTGAAATGCGTCGCGTATTTCAGGCTTGTCGTGCAGATGCCCGAGCTCAGGCCGAATTGCGTATCATTGGCGAGCGCCAGGGCTTCGTCATAGTCCTTGGCCGGGATCATCGCGGCGACCGGGCCGAAGATTTCTTCCTGCGCGATCCGCATCTTATTGTCGACATCGGTGAAGAGGGCCGGCGTCAAATAGAAGCCCGGCGCGGCGCGCTCGATGCGCTCGCCCCCCGCCGCAAGCTTGGCGCCTTCGTCGACGCCGATCTTGAGGTACGACATGTCCTGATCGAGCTGGCTTTGGTCGACGACGGGGCCGATATGCGTTCCCGCCTGCAGCGCGTCGTCGACGACAAGGCTCTTCATCCGTTCCATCATCGCGTCGGCAAAGCGCGAATAGATCCCCTTCGTGACGATGAGCCGCGAGGAGGCGGTGCAGCGCTGACCGGTCGAAAAGAAGGCGCCGTTCACCGCGCATTCCACCGCGATTTTGAGATCGGCGTCGTCGAGCACGACGAGCGGATTCTTGCCGCCCATTTCGAGCTGGAATTTACGCATATGCTCGGCGCAGGCCGCCGCCACTTTGCGTCCGGTCGACACTGAGCCGGTGAACGTGATGGCGTCGATGTGCTTATGATGAAGCATGGCTTCGCCGACGACGGAGCCGCGGCCCATCACGAGATTGAAGACGCCCTTGGGCGCGCCGGCCTTGACGACGATTTCGGACAGCGCATGCGCCGTGCCCGGCACGAGATCGGCGGGTTTGAACAGGACGCAATTGCCATAGGCGAGCGCCGGCGCGATTTTCCACGCCGGAATGGCGATCGGGAAATTCCACGGCGCAATGATGCCGACGACGCCGACCGGCTCGCGCGTCAGTTCGACATCGACGTTCGGCCTGACACTCGCCAGTTTTTCGCCGGGAATGCGCAAAGCCTCGCCGGCGAAGAAATCGAAAATCTGTCCGGCGCGCGTCGCTTCGCCAATGCCCTCGGCGAGAGTCTTGCCCTCCTCGCGCGAGAGCAGACGGCCTAGCTCCTCACGGCGCGCGAGAATTTCCTGCGACGCGCGCAAGAGAATGTCGTGGCGCTCTTGCGGCGTCGAGCGCGACCAGGCTGGGAAAGCCGCGCGCGCCGCCGCGATCGCGGTCTCGACCTGCGCCGTGCTCGCGCGCGCATATTCGCCGATGACGTCCTTGGTGTTGGAAGGATTGATATCGCGGGAGACGCCATCGCCCGCGACCCATTCGCCGGCGATGAAATTCATGCTGACGTCGTTCATGAAACTCCTCCCTGACAATCCGCTGGCCGCGGACCATGTCCGCCCATCGCCTTCAAAGCAAGCCCCGCCGCGCGAGATTGCGCATCAGCGCGTTGGTCCCAAATGTCCAAGGCGCGCAATCGCGCGAATAGCGCATGCGATTGGTCAAACGGCCGAGCTTGTCGCCGGCGACCGTGACGATGTCGCCCTCACGATGCGTGAAGCCTTTGCCCGGCGCGTCGCGATCGGCGATCGGCGCGAACATCGTGCCGAGGAACAGAACCGCGCCGTCGGGATATTGGTGGCTCGGTCCGATCATTTGGCCCACGATATCTTCGGGATCGCGACTGATCTTGGCGATCGAAGAGCCGCCTTCGAGCTTGAACCCTTCCGGCCCTTCGACGGTCAGCCGTACATCCATGCTCCGCACGTCGTCCATCGAGAATGTACTGTCGAAGAAGCGCAGGAGAGGGCCGATCGCGCAGCTCGCGTTATTGTCCTTGGCCTTGCCGAGCAGAAGCGCCGAACGCCCCTCGACGTCGCGCAAATTGACGTCGTTGCCAAGGCTGGCGCCGACCGATTTGCCTTTCGAATTGACGAAGACGACGACTTCCGGCTCGGGATTATTCCATTGCGAGGCGTGATGGAAGCCGGCGTCCTCGCCATGGCCGATCGCGGACATGGGCTGACTCTTCGTGAATATCTCCGCGTCGGGCCCGATGCCGACCTCCAGATATTGCGACCATGCGCCTTTGGCGATCAGCGCCTCCTTGAGGCGCATAGCGGGCGGCGATCCGGGCTTCAATTTCGACAAGTCTTCGCCGATCAGCGCGACGAGTTCGGCGCGCAATGAGGCGGCGGCGTTCAAGTCGCCCCGCGCCCGCTCCTCGATCACGCGTTCGAGCATCGAGGTCGCGAAAGTCACGCCCGCCGCTTTGATGGCTTGCAAGTCGATCGGGGCAAGAAGCCAGGGTTTGCCCGCGTTGCGGCTGTCGGCAGGCGTATTGCCGAGAATTTCTTCGAGGCCGCCGATGCGCTCGCCCTCGGCGGCTCTAAGAGCGCCGGCGGGATCGGCCGCCTCGCAGAGGGCGCTGATCGTCGAAAAAAACCGCGTGATGTCGAAGACGCCGTCCGATCGAACCGCGGCGACGGAGGGTCCCTCGCTATCCGGCCGCCAGATGCGTGCAGCCAAAGCGCCCCGATAGAGATCGGTTGGCAGCGTATCGCTCACGCCTATTTGAAACCCCGGCATTTTCACTCCCTGTTTTGTGGCGCGCGAAAGAGACCATCCCCGGTTCGACGGGTTTTTCGCCTCTTAAGATTGACGCCGGCGATTCCTCTGGTTAGCGTCTAACATGCTAGCTTCAAAAATAAAGATTTCCAGGGCGGCGACGCGCGGGGGTTAGGGAATGAGCGAGGCGGAGGCCCGGCGCGGCTCCAAGGCCGACCAAGCCTATCATGATCTGAAGGAAGCGATTCTTTCCGGCGCTTTAGAGCCCGGCGCGGCGATCGACAAGCTCGCTCTATGCGAGAGGCTTGGCGTTTCGCGATTTCCGGTGTCATCGGCCATCAATCGTCTCGCTTACGAAAAACTGGTCGCGATCGAACCGCAGCATGGATCGTTCGTCGCTAAAATCTCGGTCGAGGACGTACGCGAATTGATGATGGTGCGACGCGCGTTGGAATCGGAAATCGCCGACCAGGCCGCCAGTCATTTGCCGCGTGAAGGCGTCGAGGAGCTGGAAAGAAATTTGCGCTATCAGCAAGCCGCCGTCGAGGCGCGCGATCTCGCCGGCTTCTATGCTCTGGACGTCGAGTTTCATCGCCTGTTGACGACGCAACTGGGACTCGCCCGGACTGGCGAAATTCTGGATGGTCTGCGATCGCATCTCGAGCGTGTTCGCCGCCTGCTTATGACGCCGCCTGGACGCCTGCCGAAGACTTACGCCGAACATAGCGCGATCGCCAAAGCAATCGCGCGCGGCGATGGCGAATCCGCTCGCGCGGCGATGCGCGACCATCTCGTCGAGACGACGGATCTTTTTGAGTCTTTCGCCAAGGCTCGACCAAATTTATTTTCTTCTTAATAGCATCACCAAACGATCTTGATTAGCGCCACCGAAAGATAGGACCAATGAATATCCCTCGCACGCTGCGCCTCAATACTGAAGACAATGTGATCATCGCCGTCGATGAAATTCAGGTCGGCGATCAGCCGAGCGATGCGCCGCAGGCCGCCGCTCGCGTGCCGAAGGGCCACAAGATGGCCACAACGGCGATTGAAATCGGCGCGCCTATTTTGAAGTTCGGCCAGATCATCGGCTTCGCCTCGAAGCCCATCGCGCCTGGCGACTGGGTGCATGAACACAATGTCGTGATGCAAGATTTCGCGCGCGACTATCGCTTCGGCGAAGCCGCGCGGCCCGAGACAATGGTGCCCGACGCGAAACGCGCCACGTTTCAGGGCTATCGTCGCGCCAATGGCAAGGCCGGCACGCGCAACTATGTCGCCATTCTCACCAGCGTCAATTGCTCAGCGACGGTGGCGCGGCTGATTGCGCGCGAAGTCGAACGCTCCGGCATGCTCGAGGATTATCCCAATATCGACGGCGTGATCCCGCTGGTTCACGGCACGGGTTGCGGCATGGCGTCGAAAGGCGAGGGCTTCGAGATTCTCAAACGTACCCAATGGGGCTACGCCGGCAATCCCAATGTCGCCGGCGTTGTCCTTGTCGGGCTCGGCTGCGAAGTCTTTCAGATCGGCCGCATGAAGGAAGAGTACGGAATCGTCGAAGGCGATCTTTTCCAGACCATGACGATCCAGGCCACGGGCGGCACAAAAAAGACGATTGAATCCGGCCTCGAGCGCATCAAGCATATGCTGCCGATCGCCAACCGCGTTCAGCGCGAGACGATCCCCGCCTCTGAACTGATGCTCGCCTTGCAATGCGGCGGCTCGGACGGCTATTCCGGCATCACCGCGAACCCCGCGCTGGGCGTCGCTGTCGATATTCTCGTACGTCACGGCGGCACGGCAATTCTCTCGGAAACACCGGAAATCTACGGCGCCGAACATTTGCTCACGCGCCGGGCCGTCACAAAGGAGGTTGGCGAAAAACTCGTTGATCTCATTCACTGGTGGGAAGAATACGCCGCGCGAAACCACGGCGAGATGAACAACAATCCCTCGCCCGGCAACAAAGCCGGCGGCCTCACCACGATCCTTGAAAAATCGCTCGGCGCCACGGCCAAGAGCGGCGGCACCAACCTCAACGGCGTCTATCACTACGCCGAGCCGGTGACCGCGAAGGGCTTCGTCTTCATGGATACGCCCGGCTACGATCCCGTCTCGGCGACCGGCCAGGTCGCCGGCGGCGCCAACATCCTCGCCTTCACGACGGGGCGCGGCTCGGCCTATGGCTGCAAGCCGACGCCGTCCATCAAACTGGCGACCAACAGCGATATGTACCGTCGCATGGTCGACGACATGGACATCAATTGCGGCGACATTCTCGACGGCGTCGCCGTCGAGGACAAAGGCCAGGAGATTTTTGAAAAACTGCTCGCCGTCGCCTCGGGCGAGAAGTCGAAATCCGAAGCGCTTGGCTATGGCGACGCCGAATTCGTGCCGTGGCAAGTCGGCGCAACGATGTAAGCGAACGGGTCGGCTTATCTTGAAATCGGCTCTGCTTTTCGATCTCGACGGCACGCTCGTCGAAAGCGATCCGCTGCATCTCGCCGCCTTCCGCGAGGCCTTCGCGCCGTTCGGCGTCGCGCTTGATGAGGATCAGTACCGTCGTCTCATCATGGGCGCGCCGAATTCGGCGATCGGCGAGGCTTTCCTCCCGCATTTGCCTCTCGCGCAACGCGAAGCAATCATCGACGCGAAAGAAGCGGCGTTCCGCCGATCGTTTCAGACGGCTAAGCCGACGAAGGGGATCGGCGCGCTTTTAGACTTTGCCGAGACGGCTGGACACGGCATTGGGCTCGTCACCAATGCGCCGAGGGCCAACGCCGAATTGATGCTGGCGGCGCTGGGGCTCGCCGAACGCTTTCCGCTTCTCGTCATCGGCGCCGAACTGCCGCGCTCCAAGCCCGATCCGCTGCCCTATCTCACGGCGCTCCAGTTGACAGGCGCCGAGGCCGCTTGCTCTATCGCCTTCGAAGATTCGCTATCGGGAATTCGCGCGGCCGCCGCGGCCGGACTCGCCGTCGTCGGCCTGACGACAGGGCTCGACCCGGCGACGCTCGTTGCCGCGGGAGCGGTTTTCGGCGGCGCCGATTTCACCGATCCGCGCATTGCCGAACTGATCGCGGCGCGAACGAACTTAAGACCGCGCCGCGACGCTGTGGAGGAGATCGCATGAGGCTGGCGCAGATCATCGACGAGGCTGGAAAAAGGGCCGTCGTCGTCACCGCGCGGGGCGAAAGCCGTCTGGTCAAAGGCGCGCGCACGACCTACGACCTCGCCATGCAGGCGATCGCCGCCGGCGAGTCGATCCGGAAACTCATCGCCTCGCGCGGAATCGGCAAAACGGTCGATCTCGCGGCGGCGCTGAAGCAAAAGCGTGTGCTCAATCCCATCGACCACAAGGATCCCGCCCACCTTCTCGTCACCGGCACCGGCCTTACCCATCTCGGCTCCGCGGAGGGCCGCGACAAGATGCATAAGGACGCCGCTGATCCGGCCAAGCAGACGGATTCGATGCGGATGTTCCGGATGGGTCTGGAGGGCGGCAAGCCGCAAGGTTCGGCGCAAGGCGTGCAGCCGGAATGGTTCTACAAAGGCGACGGCTCGACCGTGGCGGCGCCGGGCGGCGATCTCGTCTCGCCGGATTTCGCGCTCGACGGCGGCGAAGAGCCGGAGATCGTCGGCGTCTATGTGATTTCGCCGGAGGGCGCGGCGGTCCGCGTCGGCTTTGCGCTCGGCAATGAATTCTCCGATCACGTCACCGAGCGTCAGAACTATCTCTACCTCGCCCATTCGAAACTGCGCGCCTCGTCCTTTGGACCTGAACTGCTCGTCGGCGATCTGCCGCTCGATGTGCAAGGCCTGTCGCGCATCGTCCGCGACAAAGAGACGCTGTGGGAAAAACCCTTCATCTCGGGCGAGCAGAACATGTCGCATTCGATCGCCAATCTCGAAGCGCATCATTTCAAATACGACCTCTTCCGCCGGCCGGGCGACGTACACGTTCATTTCTTCGGCACGGCGACATTGTCCTTCTCGGACGGGATCAAGCCGCAGAAGGGCGATGTATTCGAGATCACCGCGGAGCCGTTTGGACTGCCGCTGCGCAATCGCTTGACGATCGCGAAAGCGAAAAAGACGAAGGTGAAGGCGCTGTAGGGCGCGGGCGCTCGCGCGCCTCCCTTTTCGGAGCGCGTTGTGAAATCCTTTTTTGGCGGCATCGCCGAGGCGTTCGAAGACAAAAATTTCCGGCTCTATTCGGTCGGCTCGATCGTTTCCTGGCTGAGCTTTTTCGTCCAGGCCGTGGC
>JASLHV010000453.1 GCA_030153205.1 Roseiarcus sp.
GTGATCGCGCCGATCGTGGTGGCGTGCGTCGCATATTCCAAGTCACGCCAAATCGCTTCGATGCGGTCAGCGTCCTTATTCAAGAGGCGCGGCGCCAGATGATCGGCGAGCAGGCGCATGACGGACGAGCCGCCAGTGCCGATCGTATAGGAATAACCAACGCCGGTGGCGCCATCGGAATCCGTGATCGAGACGATCGGCGTCTCTTGCGAGACGAAACTCTGGATCGCGTCGACCCGCTTTACCTTGGGCGGCAGGTCGACCATTCGCAATTCGATACGTTCGATTTTGGACATTTTAGTCTCCCACGCGCGCCAGCGCGGCGCCGTCCGCGGCATCGAACACATGCGCGTTGGCGAGATCGAAACTGACGGGAATTGAGTCGCCCGCTGTGAGCGGATGCGGATTGAGCATGCGCGAGACCCATTCGCGTCCGGCGAATTCGAAGAAGACAAGCGTCTCGTTGCCGAGCGGTTCGGTCAGATTGACCTTGAGCGATTGCTCATGAACCGCGTCGGCGTGATCCGAGGGAAGGCCGTGGCCGGTTGGATAGAGATCGTCCGGACGTAGGCCAAAGACAATCTTCCGCCCCTTCGAGGCTGATTGCCTGAAAGCGGCCGGAATCGGCAGGCGATCACCATTTGTGAAGACGAATTGATCGTCGGCGATTTCCGCTTCGACGAGGTTCATCGGCGGCGAGCCGATGAAACTGGCGACGAAGCGCGTCGCCGGCCGATGGAAAACTTCGTCCGGCGACCCGACCTGCTCGATATTGCCGTCGCGCATGATGACGATGCGATCGGCGAGGGTCATCGCCTCGACTTGATCGTGCGTGACATAGATGACGGTCGCCTGCACCCTGGCGTGCAACTTCTTGATCTCGGTGCGCATCTCGCTGCGAAGCTTGGCGTCCAGATTGGAGAGGGGCTCATCGAAAAGGAAAACATCCGGGTTGCGTACGATGGCCCGCCCCATGGCCACCCGCTGGCGCTGCCCGCCGGACAATTGCGAAGGCCGCCGATCGAGGAGCGGCTCCAGATGCAGGATCGCGGCGGCCTCGTCGACGCGGCGTTTGATTTCTTCGGCCGAACGTTTGGCGATCTTGAGCGAGAAACCCATGTTCTCGCGAACGTTCATATGCGGATAGAGCGCATAAGACTGGAACACCATCGAGATGTTCCGCGCGCGCGGCGGCAGATCGTTGACGATTTCGCCGCCGATTTTGATCGTCCCTTCGCTGATCTCTTCGAGGCCGGCGATCATCCGGAGCGTTGTTGACTTGCCGCAGCCGGAGGGCCCCACAAGGGCGACAAATTCGCGGTCGTTAATGGCGAGATCGATCTTGCGCACCGCGTCGACGGCGCCATAGCGCTTCACCAATCGCTCGAGCGTTACGGTCGCCATTGTTACCCCTTCACTGCGCCGGAGGTGAGGCCGGACACAAGATGTCGTTGAATGATGAACGTAAGCGCCAGGGCCGGCGCAACCATCACAACAGCGAGCGCGCACATGCCGCGCCAGTCGATAGTGAATTCGGATGTATAGTCGAGAAGGCCGACGGGAAGCGTCTTCGAATTGACCGAGCGGGTGAGTTGCGACGCGAGCGCGAATTCGTTCCACGACGTAAGGAAGGCGAAAATCGCGGAGGAGGCGATGCCTGGCCCGGCGAGCGGGAATTCGACTTGCCAAAACGCCTGCCAGCGCGTGCAGCCGTCGACTTGCGCCGCCTCGGCCATGTCGCGCGGCACCTGCCGGAAAAATCCGTCGATAAGCCACATCGTGAAAGGCACATTGAGCGCGACATAGACGAAAATCAGCGCGTAATGCGTGTCGATGATTCCGAGCCGCGCAAAGATAATGAAGAGCGGCAGCGATAGCGCGACGCCTGGCACGGTACGCGTCAACATAAAGCCCAGAAACAGCGCCGATTTAGCGCGGAAGCGATAGCGCGCGAAAGCATAGCCGCCGGACATGCCGATCGCGATGGCCAGAACCGTCGAGGTCCCGGAGATGATGAGCGAGTTTCGAAAATAGTCGCCGACAGGAATGGCGCCATGACCGAGGGAGCTGAACATGGCGAAGAATGCATCCAGCGATAGCTCCTGCGGAATCCATATGGCGGGTTTCGCCATGATCTCGACCGTCGGCCTCAGCGAGTTGAGGACGACCCAGGCGCCTGGGAGGCAGATGATCAACATCGCTAGAAAGAGACCCACGCCATGCGCGAGGTCCAGGAGCCGGCGAAGTCTTCGCGATGTTTCGTTGCGCGTCATCTCACCACTCCGCCGCGACGAGCGCACGCGCTGCGGCGAGCTTGCGATAGAAATAAACGGTGAAGGCGATTGAAAGGAGGATCGAGGCGTAAGCCATTGCGTTGGCGGCGCCCATCCGTGCATCGCCATAGGCCGTCCGCGCGACAAGGGTCCACAAAAGTTCGGTACGTCGAGCGGGGCCGCCGTCGGTCATGATCTTGACGATGTCATAGGCGCGGGCGACGTCCAGGGAGCGGATCGTCATCGCAATATAGGCGAAGGGCATGATGAACGGCCACGTCACGAAGCGAAAGGACTGCCACGGCGTGCAGCCGTCGACCTTCGCAGCTTCGAGGGGCTCCTTGGGCATCGCCAACAGCCCCGCCAGGATAAGAATCGCGAAAACCGGCGTCGACGACCAAACCTCGGCGACGAGTATCGAAAAGAAGGCGAGATTGCCGTCGATGAGCCAGGGAATGGCGCTGTCGCTGAGGCCGAGCGATTGAAGCGCATTGTTGACGAGCCCAACATTGTCATTGAAGAGAAATTTGAACTGAAAGCCGACGAGGATCGGTGAGAACATCATCGGAAACATCATCAATGTGCGAAGTATGCGCTGTCCGCGAATGGCTTTTTCGACCAGCATCGCCAAGCCGAGGCCGAGAAGCATTTCGAGATTCAACGCAATGGTCAGCAAGATGACAGTACGAAGAAACGCCGTCAGAAAGACCGGATCGGTCAGAGCATTTTGATAATTGCGAAGCCCGATGACCAGCCATAGGCTTTCCGGCCGCGTTAGGCGGAAGGCCGTGAAGCTCGAATAGAGCGAAAAGATAAGAGGCAGGGCGACCATCGCCGTCAGCACGACGATCGCCGGCGTCAGCAAGAGAAGCGGCGCGCTGACTCGAAAAGACTTCATCGATTCGACATACAGAGAGCTGGTACAAATTTGTTAAGTGGAAGAGCTTGCGCGCATGCGCAGAGAGGTCGAGTCTTTTAATTCTATAACCAACGTGTGGGCGGCGACGCGAGCTTTCGCCCGGTCGCCGCCCGAAAGTTACGCGATTAGAGCTTGCCGGCGTCCTGAAGAATTTTCGTCGCCTTCTCAGCCGCAGCGTCGAGCGCCGCTTTCGATGTCTTGTCGCCGAGGATCGCGGCCTGAAGTTCCGGATAGACGGCGTTCGAAATTTCGATCCATTCCGGCAGCGGCGGCACTGGGAAGGCGTAATTAGCCGCCTCCTGGAATGTCGCCAACACCTGTTTCTTGTAGGGATCATTGGCGGCTTGCGCGATGTCCCAATCCCAAATCGCCGGCCGCGTCGGCAAGGAGCCGTTCGCCGCCTCGATCTTCTGGCTATCGTCATTCGTCAGCCACAGGATGAGCGACGCAGCGGCGTCCTTATGCGGGCAGGCTTCGGTTACCGAGAAACCATGCGTGCCGGACCAGCCTGTATGCTTGCCGGAAGAGCCCGCCGGCTGAACGATAATGCCCACATTGCCAGCCGCTTTGGACGACTTCGGGTCATTGAAGAACGTCGCCCAGCCCGGCCAATCGAGGTCGAGCGCGACCGTACCTGAGGCGAAGCCCTGACCGAGATCGTCCCAGAGATAATTGGTCGTTCCAGGCGGAACCGCCTTGGCCTTGTAGAGATTCACGAACCAATCGAGAGCGCGGACGCCGGCCTCCGAGTTAAACGCAGGTTTGCCCGAGGCATCGAGATACGAGCCCCCCTCGGCGACAACCATCTCGTAGAAGCGGCCGTTGATCGCCTCTTCCTTGCCCGCAAATTCAGTGCCGTAAAAATTTGGCGGGCTCGAGAAGAATATCGCCTGGTCCGTCACCTGCTTCCAGGTCGTGGGCGGCGCGAGATCATAGCCGTATTTGTCCTTGAACGCCTTCTTCTTGGCGTCGTCGGTGTAATTGCTCTTAAGATAGTAGAGCGCGGAGACGTCGAATTGCGCGCGCGGCAACATGGTGAGCTTGCCGCCGATCATCGAGGCCTTAATGACGCCGGGAACGTATTTGGCCAGTTCATCCTGCGGGATGATTTTGGTCAGATCTGTGTAAAGACTGGTGTATTGCGGGGCGAAGGACGTGTGATTCCAGCCCACGCACCATGTGACGTTATTGGCCGCAATGTCCGACTTCAACTCCTTGTCGATGTCGAAGCCGTTCTTTTTTGAAAGAATGTTGACCTTGGCGCCGGTCGCTTTTTCCCACTCGGCAATGCGGGTATAGAGCGCTTCGTACTGCTGACCGCCGATCAATTTTGCATCGATCGTAACGCCCGGAAAAGAACCGGGTTGGTCGGCGGCGCTGGCGGCGCCAACGCCCGCCGCGGATATCGCAATGGCCGAAGCGAACATCAAAAGACGCTTCATTGCTGTCCTCCCTTTTTCGCCTTTCGCGGCCTTTATCGAGCGCGCCGCGGGCCGCATTCGCGAGGACGCCTTGCAACATCCAAATGCGCATGCAACGTTTATGGATAAATCATACGGTCAAATCGGTGTCAACGGCGATCATGGTCAAAGTTTATCCCGGCCCCGATTTGGTGCTAGAGAGCCAAAAAAGGCCTATGGCTTCATCTATGAATGACGCTATGGAAAGTGACCGCTACCGCGCTCCCGCTCTGGACAAAGGGCTGGATATTCTCGAATTGCTGGCCTCCGTCGATGGCGGCCTCACGCAAATCGAAATCGCCAAAGCGCTCGGACGAAGCCCGAATGAAAACTACCGGATGCTCGATCGCCTGGTGCGTCGCGGCTATGTCGTGCGTAACGAGGCGGATCGGTTTGAACTCACCCTCAAGCTCTTCGGCTTAGCGCATCTGCATCGCCCAATCCGCCGGCTCGTCGCGCAAGCGACGCCGCTGATGCGGGAACTGGCGATCCAGATTCAGCAAGCCAATCACCTTGCCGTCTATGATCGTTCGGAAGTGATCGTCATCGCTCAGATCGATGCGCCGAGCTACTGGGGCATTGCTATTCGCGTTGGCGCGCGGGTCGGCCTTTTCAACACCGGGTCCGGCCATATCCTGCTCGCATTCCGCTCGGCCGAGGAGCGCGCTTTGATGATCTCGGAGCATGAGGAGCCGACGGAGGACCACGATATCCCGGAAGACCTCGAGGAGCGCCTCGCTCAGATTCGTCAGCGCGGCTACGAAGTGATGCCGAGCCTGCAGACATCCGGCGTCTACAATCTTTCCGCTCCCATCCTTGGTCCCGACGGCAGCGCACTGGCCGCATTGACCTGTCCCTACATTGCGCCGCTCCGGCGCCCCAAGGCCCCTGACATCACCGAGGCGATCGCCAAACTGGTGGAGAGTGCAAGCACGCTCACGCGAACGATCGGCGGCGTTGTGCCCAAATCGAGCTGATGCAACTTTTTATTTGAATGAAACATTCACTTGTGACTAACATCCCTCAAAATGGGGGGCGGTGGTCAAAGGGAGGTTTGTTGCATGGGAGGCGGGGCGCGCGCAGACGCCGCTATTTCGCCGACGGTCGGCGTCTTTAGCACCAACCCGACCAGCATGCCGGCCGACCACGCGCGTCTGCCGGTGTGGAACGCGGAGAATTGGTTCTACGAAGACTTCGAGGTCGGACATAAAATTCGCTCGCTCAGGCGGACGATTTCCGAGGGCGAGTCGATGCAGTTCAACGCGCTCGTGCTCGACATGCATCCTTACGTCGCCGATGAAATATTTGCGCAGCGCGAGGGGATTTTCGGCAAAAGACTCATCGCCGGCGCTTTCGTGTTTTCGGCTGGGCTCGGCTTGGTCGCGACCAATTGCATCAACGCTTTCTCGTACGGCTACGACAAGCTGCGTTTCATCAAGCCGGTTTTCATCGGCGACACCATATATTCTATCCGGACGAATATGGAAAAACGTCCGAAATACAAGGAAATGGGCCTGATCAAGGCCTCGTACGAAGTCTTCAAAGGGGAGGGAGAACTCGTGCTCTATTGCGAGCATCTACAGACCGTCAAATACCGCGATCCGAAAGCTCATGAAGCAAGTGTCGAGGCGAAGTCGTGAACGATCGCGCCGCAGAAACTTCCCTCGGCTCGGACGTCGCTTTGCTCGAGGGCGTCGTCGTCCTCGACATGAGTCAATTTCTTTCTGGACCTTTCGCGGCCTTGCGGCTCGGCGATCTCGGCGCGCGGGTGATCAAGATCGAACGGCCCGATGGCGGCGATCTTTGCCGGCGGCTCTATCTCTCTGACACCGAGCTAGGCGGCGATTCCACGCTTTTTCACGCGATCAATCGCGGCGAGGAGAGTTTCGCGGCGGATTTCAAATCCGCCGAAGGCCTTGCCGCGATCAAAAAGCTCATCGCGCGCGCCGATATCGTGATTCAGAATTTCCGTCCTGGCGTTATCGAACGGCTTGGCCTCGATTATGAGAAAGCACGCGCCATCAATCCGCGCATCGTTTACGCCTCCATCACCGGGTACGGCGACGAGGGGCCGTGGCGCACGCTGCCTGGGCAGGATCTCCTCGCGCAAGCGCGGTCCGGCGTCATGTGGCTCAACGGCGACGAAGAGCAGGGGCCGGTGCCTTTTGGGCTTGCGGTCGCCGATCTTCTCGCCGGCAATGCGATCGTCCAGGGCGTATTGGCCGGGCTGGTGCGGAGCCGAACCTCGGGCAGAGGCGCCCATATTCAAACGAGCTTGCTCGAAGCGCTTGTCGATTTTCAATTCGAAGTTCTGGCGACTCATCTCAACGACGGGGGGCGTATGCCGAAGCGCTCCAACTATCGTAACGCCCACGCCTACCTCTCGGCGCCTTACGGCGTCTACCGTACCGCCGACAGTTGGCTCGCCTTGGCGATGACGCCGCTCATCAAACTCGCGCCGCTTCTCGAAATGCCGGAACTCGCCAACTTGCCCGCCGATGCGCCGTTTCTGCAGCGCGACTCGATCAAACGCCAAATCGCTGAAAAAATGGCGACTCGGACGTCGGCTGATTGGCTGGCGCGGCTGCAGCCGCACGACATCTGGTGCTCGGAAGTCCTCAACTGGTCTGAATTATTTACGAGCGAGAATTTTCGCTTGCTCGACATGGTGCAGGAGCTTCAACGCGACGACGGCGTATCGATCCGCACGATGCGCTCGCCTATTCGCGTCAATGGCCATCGCGGCCGCTCCAATCGAGCCGCGCCCCGCATAGGTGAAAATACGGAGGCGTTGCGCGCAGAATTCGACCTTTAATATCTGAACACCAAACGGAACCGGGCCCAAAGGCCAACAAGGTCGGGCTTTATAAGGGAGGAAACGATGTCCAAGCAGTCACTACTCTTGCCGGTCGTCGCGCTCGTTGCGGGGCTCGCCGCAAATGTTGCGCGCGCGGACGATCTGACCGCCGGTCTGCCCGATGATTTGAAGAAGCTTTATGTCGGCGCCACCAGCGCGCTCGCGCCATCCGCCTACGACAATTTCAAGACGCCCGCCGCGCCTTGGAAATGGTGTCATTCAGAATCTTATCAAGGCAATCCGTGGCGCGTCACGGTCACCAACGAACTGAAACGCCTCGTCGAGGGCCTCAAATCGGCCGGCGTTGACGCGACATTCGACGTCTCGGACTCCAATAGCGACACAGGCCAGCAGATCAACCAGATCCGCGCCTTCATCGACAAGAAATGTACTATCATCACCTCGATCGCCGGATCGGCGACGGCGCTGAATGATGTCATTAAGGCTGCTCATGACGCCGGCATTCCTTTCGTCACCGCGGCCGGTTCGGTGACCAGCCCCGACGCCATCAATGTCGACAGCAATTATGCGGCATGGGGCTACGACATGATCAAGGCGATCGCCAAGGAGACTGGCGGCAAGGCTGACGTCTTGCTGGTCGAGGGCATCGCCGGCCACCCGATCGTTGCACAAGAGCGCGCCGGCGCCGATCGTGCCTTGAAGGAGGAGCCCGGCCTCAAAGTCGTTCGCACGGTCAATGGCAATTGGACAGCGAATGTGACGAAAACGGCCGTGCTCCAGGCACTGGCGACTTATCCAGGGAACATCGACGCGGTTTGGACGACGGGAAGCGAGAGCCGCGTCGTCGCCGAAGCCTTTGCGCAGGCCGGCCGCAAGCCGCCGCTGATCACCGGATCGATAACCGGCGACGCGCTCGGCTACTGGAAGGCGAATGGCGATAAATATCGCTTTACCGGCCACGGCGTTCTTCCGCATTGGACGGCTGAAACCTTGTTTCGGGTCGCCGTTCGCCTCTTGGAGGGCGAGAAGCCCAAGTTGAATACGCTGATGATGCCGATCCCCGCCATCACCCAAGCTGATTTCCCGGCGATCTACAAAAGCTGCATGACTCCGGACGCCGTTTCCGTATTCCCGATTCCGGCGAGCGATCCCGTGCCCGAGAGCATGCTTGATGGTTATTTCGCTGCACCTGCGCCGACCAAGGGCTGGGATTATTCCAAAGTACCCAGCGCTTGCCCCTAGTCCTTTTCTATTTTGATTAGCGGGAGGGGCGCCGACGCCCCTCCCAGGCTGCGATAGTCAATGAATTTTTCGCTCGAACCGCCGCGACTTGCCATACTTGGCGTATCCAAAAGGTACGGGCAGACGATCGCCTTGAGCGACGTCTGCATCGATTTCCGCGCCGGTGAAGTTCATACGATCCTCGGTGAAAACGGCTCCGGCAAGAGCACTTTGGTCAAGCTTCTGTCGGGGATCGTCTTTGAGGACTCTGGCGCGCTCGCGCTTGACGGCGCTCCATTCTCCGGACGCGGTCCCGCCGACTTCGCCGCGGCGGGATTCGCCACCGTCTTTCAAGAGGTCTTGATCGCGCCCGATCGCGACGTCACCGAAAACATACTTCTCGGACAGGATAGCCTTTTGCGTTGGCGTGTCCCGCCGCGCGATCGCAACCGCGTCGCCGGTGAGGCGCTAAGACGCATCGCGCGAACCGCCATTCCGTTGGAAGCGCGGGCAGGAGATTTGCCTCTGGCGCTCCAGCAGATCGTCGTCATCGCCCGCGCGCTCGCCCGTAATCCGAATATTTTGATTTTGGATGAAGCGACTGCGGCTCTCGATCATGCCGACCGCGACGCCGTCTTTATCGAAATCGAACGTATCGCGAAGCAAAGCGGCGTCGTTATTTTCATCTCGCACCGCATGGACGAAGTGACGCGATTGTCGGATAGAATTTCAGTGCTGAGAAGCGGGAAGATCGTTGGAACGCTCTCCCGCGATCAGGCGAC
>JASLHV010000481.1 GCA_030153205.1 Roseiarcus sp.
GGCGCGCCTTCGACGGCCTTCGAATCGGTCTCGCGAACGAGATCGCAGGCGCGATGAGCGGCCCGAATTGAATTCAGCCTCGTGGAAAAAGCATATTGCTTGGATCGCTAAGGCGACCATGGGTTCGCTCGCCTGTGGCCGCGCGAACGGGCGCACCCGTCCCCCGCGCGGCCGAAGCGAATGGCGCGTTACGGACGCGCCTCGAGGATCATGTTGAAGGGCGTCTCGGTGGCCTTGCGCACCTTGTTGAATCCGCCCTTCGAGATGAGAGATGACAATTTCGCGAAGCCGGCCTGAGCGCCAAGCGCCGTCCCCACCGGCTGGTCGAGGGAGGTCGGCACGCAGATCATCGTCGAGGCGGCATAGAACATTCGGCTGACAGGGCTGAGGTTGCTATCGAGACGATCGCCCGCGGCGGGCTCGACGATCATCCAAGTCCCGTCCGGCTTTAGCGCCTGTCGTACATGGCGAGCCGCGCCAAGCGGATCGCCCATGTCGTGGAGACAGTCGAAGAAGGTCACAAGGTCAAGGTCTTCGCCGGGAAAGTCACTGGCTAGCGCGACCTCGAACTTCGCGTTCGCCTCGACCCCATGCTGTTTCGCGTGAGCCCGCGCTTGCTCCACGGACGATGGGTGAAAATCATAGCCGACGAAGGATGAATTCGGAAAGGCCTTCGCCATGATAATCGTCGAAAATCCGTGACCGCAGCCGACGTCCGCGACCGTCGCGCCGCGCTCCAGCTTCGCCGCAACGCCGTCCAACGCGGGTAACCATGATGCAATGAGACTGTTGTGATAGCCGGGCCGGAAAAAACGTCCGACGGTACAAAACAGGCATTGCGACTGATCGCCCCAGCCGACCCCCTTGCCGGAACGAAACGCCGGCTCGACGAGCGACTGATTCTCCATCATCACAGCGGCGAGATCAAACGCGCCTTGCAAATAGACGGGGCTGTCAGCGTCGGCAAAGACCATCGCCTGCTCCGCCGGCAGGGTGAACTTATCGTGCGCGGGGTCGTAAGTCACATAGCCGGATGCGGCTTGGTGCGACAACCACTCGCGCGCATAACGCTCTGCGACGCCGGCCTTCGACGCCAATTCGCCAGCGGTCAACGGCCCGCTGGCGTGCAATGCCTTATAAAGCCCGAGCCGGTCGCCGATCCGTACCAGCGGCACGCTGAGAGCGCCGCCGAGGTCGCCCAGAATTTGGCCGATGAACTGACTGAGTTTGGCTTCATCCAACATGTTAATCTCCTCTTGTGCTTCGCATTGAAGAGACGTCCGAAGGCTTGCCTTTCGGACGGCCTCCCTATCGGACGTTCATGAGCTCAGGTCCTCGATCAACGCCTTGGCCTCCTCGAGATCCTCGGTCTCAAATCCTTCCGTGAACCATCGGTAGACCGGCGAGACGAGATGCAGCGCTTCCTGACGCCGCCCCCGCCTTGCCCAAAGCCGAGCAAGCGACAATGCGGCGCGCAACTCCCAAAACCTTGCTTCCTGCCGCTGCGCCAGCCCGATCGCGTTGTGCAAACATTCCTCGGCGAGGTCGGACTGGTCACTGGATCGCGCGACCAGGGCTTCCGCCTTCAGACGCAGCAACTCCGGTTCGTACCATGTCTCGCCATCGCTCGCCGCCGTTTCGAGGGCTGAATTGAAAAGGGCAAGCGCGCCATCGAGGTCGCCGGCTGCTTCCTTGGCGCGTCCTACGATCGAGATTCGTATCGGCAAATGATACCGGCGCGAGGGAATTTTCCTCAAAGCCTCCAAAGCTGCTTCAGCTTGCCGAACGCCGACCTCGGCCTCGCCCCGCTTGACGAGGACAAGGCCGTACATCAAGTTGTCCGCGAAGAGATAGGCTGTCAGCGAGTATTTCTTGGCCAATGAGATACTGGCGCTTAAATGCGCCGAGGCATCCTCGAAGCGATTCATGATGATGAATTGCTCGGCGCGGAACATATGCGTATGAGAAATGCTCGGCTGGTGGCCAAGGCGTTCGCTCATCGCCAAGGCCTTCCGGCTTTCTTCCTCGGCGAGATCCGGATAGCCTAACATTGTCAGGCTGAGCGCGCGCATGCCGAGCGAGCAGCATCCCGGATCGTGGGCGCCGTACATCAGCGCATGATTGCCGTGAACGTCCATCCGATAATTGCTCAGCAGCTTATCGATATGGACAAGAGCCGCGCGCGGCGCGCCTTCCGCCACCATCTGTGAGCCGCCGGCGTGGTGCGCTTGAACCACATATTCGGGTTCGTTCGTTTTTTCCATCAGGCTTTGGATTTCCAGATAGAGCTGGTGAGCGCGCTTGTGCTGGCCGCTGCCATGAGCGCCCACCCACAAGCCCCAAACAGAACGAAATACCTCCGCAGCTCGTCCCAATCTTTCCGCGATCACGCGCGCTCTTTCGTAGAGCTGCTTTGCCGCCGGGCTGTCCCAGCCGTCGAGCGCCATCCTTGAAGGGCCCTCGATGACCAGGAACGTCAGCTCCCATTCGTCCCGCTCGACGCCTGGCGGCAAAGCTTCGATGAGGCTCAGAGCCTTTGCGACGTGCCCGAGCGCTTCCACATAGGCCAGCCTGGCGGTCGCGCGATTGGCCGCGTTTCGCCAGAATTCGAGCGCGCGATCGACGACATGCGCTTCCGTATAGTGATGGGCGAGCACCTCCGGCTCGGTTTCGACCACCTCGGGAAAGCGACTCGCGAGCACGTCGCCGATCCGCTGGTGCAATTCGCGCTTTCGCGCCTTCAACACCGATTGGAACGCGGCGTCTCGTATCAGCGAGTGCTTGAAAATGTAGTGCGATTGTGGGGGCGCGCCCTGCTCCCCTAGGAGATCGGCCTGGATGAGGCGCCCCAGATCCGCCAAGAGCGACGCCTGAGAAACGGACGACACCGCCTCGATCAGCTCATAGGAAAACTCTCTCCCGATGACTGACGCGGTGAAAACCAAATCCTTCGCCGATCCCAATCGGTCGAGGCGCGCGATGAGCGAATCCTGCAAGGTTGCGGGGATGACAAAGTCATGAGTCGATTGCCGCAAAACGTACGAACCGCCTTGCTCCTCCACATCGCCGGTTTCCAAAATCGCCCGCGTGATCTCTTCGACGAACAGCGGCACGCCCTGTGACTTGTCGACAATTTGCTCGACGATCGAGTCGGGCAGCGTCTTGCCCCCGGCCGCCTTGCGGATGAACTCACTCACCTGATGCCTGCCCAATTGATTGAGCCGCAACATCGTGGTGTGGCCGAGGTCCAGCCAGGGCGGGGTAAACTCGGGCCGATAGGTCACGACGATCATGACCGGCAGATTGATCATTGTGCGAACGATTCCATTCATCGTCTCGAGCGACGTCGCATCGATCCAATGCGCGTCCTCGAAGACGATCAGGAGAGGTCCACGGCTCGCGAGCGCGGCAAGCTGTTCTCTCAACGCCTCCATGGTTCTTTGCTTTAGAACGAGTTCGTTGATCTGCAGCGGCGGATAGCGTTGATCGAAAGGGATGGACAGCAACGTCGCCAGCAGCGGCGCGGCCTCGGACGCCTCCGCGCCGTCAAGCGTCGTTTCCAATTTTCCGAGTTTCTCGGACGCATTGTCTGTTCGTACGATCCGCGCATTCCATTCGATCTGCCGGATGAACGGATAAAACGGACTGTTCACGTGAAAGGGCGATCCAAAATACTCAACGCATCCGATTTGAGGAGCGCGGAGATATTGTCGGAACGCTTGTGTTACGCGCGATTTCCCGAAGCCCGCCGGCGCCGACAGGAGGACGAGTTGTCCCTCGCCCATGCTTGCGGACTCCCACCGGCGCAGGAGCAGTTCGATCTCTTCCTGGCGGCCAACGAAAGGCGTCAGACCTTGAACGCTCCTGGCGTCGAATCGTCCGCGCGCCTGACTCTCGCCTATCACCTGCCAAAGCCTCGTGGCGCCAGGAATGCCCTTGAGTTCATGCTCGCCGAGATCGGCGTAATCGAAAGCGCCGGCGGCAAGACGGCGCGTCAAAGGACCGATGACGACGGAATTCGGCGATGCGGCGGCTTGAATTCTTGCAGCCAAGTTGAGCGTCTCGCCGACGGCGACGGTTTCTCGTACGCCGCTGCGGCCAATCAAATCGCCGACGACCGTCAAGCCGGTTGCAATGCCGACCCTGACTTGCAGTCGAACCGGAATGGAAAGGCGCATCTCGCCGATAGCGCCGATGAGCGAAAGCCCGGCGCGAACGGCGCGCTCCGCATCGTCTTCGTGCGCCGTCGGATAGCCAAAATAAGCAAGCGCGCCGTCGCCCATGTAATTGGCGATCGATCCGCCATATTCCGCCACCGCCTCGGCGCAGCGCGCTTTGAAGAGAGCGAGGACGGCGCTCAAATCTTCTGGATCAACCGTCGCGGAAAGGGCTGTCGAGCCGACGATGTCGATAAAAAGGACGGTCAGTTGCCGGCGCTCTCCGGCGTCGCCGCGATTTGTCTCCAGTTCCGAAGTAGAAGGGCTTGCAGGCGATGTCGCGCCGAACTGCCGGATTGCGCGCAACATCTTGCGCCGATCCCCGAGAAGTACGCCCAGTTTCTCCAGGTCGGCATCCGTCAGGTCGGGGAGAATGCTCAAATCGATGTGATTTTCGGCAAATCGTTCGCCGTATTCCGCCATTCCCAGCGACGCCAGCCATTCCGCGATTGTTTCCATTTGATCAACCCCCGGTCTCAGCTCCAGGATGCGTCGGCGCCAGTTTTGTCCTTGTCTCTTGTCGAGACGTTTGGTTTCAAGAGCCAATGGAAATTCGGCGGCCATTCCGGTGGTTATCCAGGTTCTATGGGAAAAGGGATATCCTGCGGACGAGACGTGGCTTGTGACGCGCGTCACAGCGAAAAGGCGAAGAGCTCTAACGACAAAGGGTCGAAGTGATTATGGACCCACTGCCGCAGATCGAGACGGCTCTACGCGCGTCTTTTCTCTTTCCGGTTCTCACGCCGAACGAGCGGCGCCGGTTCTTGGACTCGGCGCGGCCAAAGTCCTGGCGCGCGGACGACCTCATCTTTTCAATGGGCGATCCCGGCAACGCCATGATGGTGGTGCAAAGCGGGAAAGTCAGAATCAGCTATCCGGCCGCTGACGGGCGCGTCATGCTGCTGGGCGACCTCGGCCCAGGCGGCGTGTTCGGCGAGATCGCCTTGCTCGACGGCGGCGACCGCTCGGCGGACGCCACCGCGCTGACAGATTGCACCCTGCTTGTTTTCCAGAGACGCGCTTTTACGGATCTCTTGGAGGGCAACGCGCTGCTTGTCGATGCGGTGCTCAAGCTGATCTGCAGCCGGCTGCGCACCTCCGATGAACGAATGGCCGAACTCGCCTTCGCCGATCTGCCGAGCCGGCTCGCCAAAATTCTCCTCGCGCGGGCGCATCCCACAGCCCAGGGCGGCCCGCGATGCGTCGACGATACGCAAAGCGCGTTGGCCGGGTTCGTCGGCGGAAGCCGTGAAAATATCAATCGGTGCCTTCGCCGATGGGCGAAAGCTGAACTCGTCGCCATATCCGAAGGGCGGATAATCTTGTTGGATCCCGACGGCCTGACGCGCGCAGTCGGTTGGACGCGCCCGAACCCGGGACGAGAAGGATGGGATTAAAAGTTCCAGCCTGTCCTTGATCAAGAGGCTATTGTACCGCCCCCACGGGCGCGCTTACGCCGCCTCCCCTCCCCGCAACCCCGCGCAAGCGACCCGCACGAATTTGCGCGATCGTCTGCTCCAGCGCCGCGTGAGGCGATGATATTTCCTTCGACGCCAAAGAGTACGGCTCATCATGAGGACTTCCGTCTCGCTCGATAATCCCGCGGATTTTCCTCCAAGGTCAGCGGCAAGACGCGGCGGACGGATTGATCTGGACTGATTTCGGATGCGCCATCTGGCGCACTCGCGGCCAAATAATCAGCGGACGCC
>JASLHV010000497.1 GCA_030153205.1 Roseiarcus sp.
TGAGCGAAGCGCGCCTGGCGGCTGTGATGATGGGCTTGAACGTTAATGTAAGCCTTAGCGGTGGCGCGTTTACCGGGGAGTCCAGACCGTTGAGTCCTGAGGTTGGCGCGCCGGGCTCAATAATGGGCCCGCCAGAGGTACTAAGCGCCTCCGTCAATCCGATCGCCCCCCAAAAAGTTCCTTCGCGTCGACGAGAAATAAACGCCAAGGCGCACAAAACGGCGGCGGCCCCTTCCGTTACGGAACCCCCTCAACTTTCTCCGCCGCCTGGCTCTGTAATCGTGCCTCCGCCGCCGCCTCTCGCTTCTAACTCAGTCGCGCCAGCGTCAGTCCCGACTGTGCCGCCTCCAGGCCCAGCGGAGACAAAGCCGTGAAGTTGTATAAACTTATCGCGTTCACGCTTTGGGCGACGGTCTCCCTTATCGTATTAGCCCTGGTCTCCTTACCAATCAGCCTGCAGACACATCTCATCGCGGGAGCCGCCGTCGTCGCCGCGATGATGGTGCTTAAAGCTATTCGACCCCACGGCATATGGCGGCTCATCGCTCTCGCCCTTGGCACCTCGATCGTGCTGCGGTACGTCTATTGGCGGACCACCAGTACATTGCCACCGATCAATCAACCGCAAGACTTTATTCCCGGCCTACTGGTCTACTGCGCGGAGATGTACAGCGTCGCAATGCTAGCGTTGTCGCTTTTTGTTGTGGCGATGCCGCTTCCATCGCGACGAGCTCCGCGCCTCGAAGACGACGATTTGCCTACTGTGGACGTCTTCGTCCCCAGCTACAACGAAGACCGCGATCTTCTAGCGCGAACTTTGGCGGCCGCGAAGGCGATAGATTATCCGCCAGACAAGCTGACTGTTTTCCTGCTTGATGACGGCGGCACTGAACAAAAACGCAATTCCGATCGGATCGAGATCGCAATAGAAGCTCAGCATCGAAGCACGGACCTGCAAAGGCTATGCGATCAGCTCGGCGTGAGGTATCTCACCCGCGCTCGCAACGAGCACGCCAAAGCAGGAAATTTGAACAATGGGCTCGCGCATTCGACGGGCGAACTCGTCGTGGTGTTCGATGCCGATCACGCTCCCGCGCGTGACTTCTTGCATTGCACCGTTGGATTTTTCCGTAAAGATCCGCACCTATTCCTGGTTCAGACGCCACATTTTTTCCTCAACCCGGATCCTATCGAAAGAAATCTACGCACTTTCCTCAAGATGCCGTCCGAAAACGAGATGTTCTATGGCGTCATTCAACGCGGTCTCGACAAGTGGAACTCATCATTCTTCTGCGGCTCTGCGGCCGTCTTGCGTCGCTCAGCGCTTGCGGAGACCAATGGCTTTCAGGGTCGCAGCATCACCGAAGATTGCGAGACGGCCCTCGAATTGCACGCCAGAGGTTGGCACAGCATATACGTTGACAAGCCACTTATTGCCGGCCTCCAACCTGCGAGCTTTGCGAGCTTCATAGTCCAACGGTCACGTTGGGCGCAAGGCATGCTACAAATTTTGATCTTCCAGAAACCGTACTTAAAGAGAGGCCTCAGTTTAGCGCAACGGTTATGCTACCTCTCCAGCATGCTCTTCTGGTTCTTCCCGATTGGGAGAACGGTATTTCTTGTTGCTCCGCTTTTTTATCTCTTCTTCGACCTGGAGATATTTACATCGTCAGGTTCGGAATTCCTCGCCTATACTCTATCGTACATGGTCGTCAATTTGATGATGCAGAACTACCTCTACGGGGAGTTCCGATGGCCCTGGATCTCAGAGCTCTACGAATACGCCCAGTCCCTCTATATGTTGCCGGCTTTAGGCTCGGTCTTGCTCAATCCAAGCAAACCAACCTTTCGAGTGACCGCGAAGAGTGAATCGATCGATACGGACAGGCTTTCGGAAATAGCTTGGCCGCTTTTCGCTTTCTTTTTGCTTTTAGCTGCCGGCGTCGTCATGACGATCATGCGCCTCATCGCTCAGCCATATAAGAGCGATGTCACGCTTGTCGTTGGCGCGTGGAACTTGCTTAATCTGTTGCTCGCCGGCTGTGCGCTTGGCGTCGTGTGCGAGCGCGGTGAAAGGCAGTCAAGTCGTAGAGTGCCGGTACGACGGCGCTGCGAAGTCTTCGTGAACGGCGTGGCGCTGCCCGCCGCGATCGAGAATGTGTCGGCGAACGGCGCGGCGATCCGGCTCACGGAGACAGAGGTCAGTCTTGCGAGGCTCGAAGTCATCAACCTCAAAATCTCGACTTTGGGGCCGATCAAAGAAGACCCGATCTTACCCTGCATGGTGCGGCATGTCACCCTGAGCAACAGTGGAACGCTGATCGGCGTCCGCTATCAGGCAACCACGGCGACGCACTTTCAACTCGTGGCTGATCTGCTATTCGCCAATTCAGATCAGTGGACGGCGATGCAAAACGCCAGGCGGGTCAATCCGGGTTTGATACGTGGCACTATTTGGTTTTATGGCCTTTCTCTCCGAGAAACTGCGCGTGGCCTCTTTTATTTCTGGCGATCGGTTCGCAGCGCGCGTCTCGCAGCCATAGAGCGCGAGCGTATCGCGGACGGCACGCAATGAAGCGCAGACCAACTTTTGCTGTTGCGTTAGCGTGCTTAGTGACGTTAGCCCCGGTTGGACAAGTAGCTTCTGCCGTGTTTGATATGTCGACGGAAGAGGCGGGGCCAAAGCCAGCGCCGCTACTAAAGCCGCAAGATAAACCAGCGATTGATAGTCCTTCTGGATTGCCCGAGGCATCGGCGCCAGATAAGCCTCCTTCGACGGAGAATGGCGTTGGAATATCTCGCTACATACTTCCATCGGATGTCCTTCGGTTCACCGGTGAGCTAGACTCGCGGTCTTGGAATGTAGTGCTTACAAAAGCGCAGGCCGAAGGCGCGGCGACATTGTCACTCGCGTACAAGGCGGCGATCGTCGTGGCGCCGGAATCGTCGAAAGTTCGGGTGCTCGTCAATGACCGAGTGGCGCTTGAAAATCCTATCGCGGCGTCGAGCGACGTGGCGAGCCTTTCAGTGCGTCTGCCGGCGGCGCTCCTCCACGCGGGATCGAATTTAATACGCATCGAGGTATCCCAGCGTCACCGAACAGATTGCTCTATCGCCTCCACATACGACCTTTGGACTGAGGTCTATAGTCGCGGAAGTTCGTTGCAGTTCTCCGATGCCGAGGCCATTACGCTACGCCAAATCGAGGACATTGCTTCCTCGAGTTTGGACCAATTCGGAAACGGACAAATTCGAGTTGTCGCGCCGGCGTTAGGACGGACCGCGCTGACGCAGAGCATTATGCAGTTCGCAGGGAGAGCGGCGCTCCTGATCGGCGAGCCAAACGAGACTGTCAGGGTCAGCAAAACTGCTAGCGAGCCTGAAGGCCCAGGCGTACTGACCGCCGCAATCGGGACGGCCCAGGACCTTGAAAGCGTAGTGTCGTCATTGCCGAGCGAAGCGTCCAGCCGGTCAGTGGCGACGTTTGTAACCGACGCGAAGTTGGGATCGACGCTGATTTTGTCCGGGCCAACTGATCTTGCGGTTTCGCAGGCCATTGAAGGCCTGAGTTTATCAGGAAAGGGTTCGACATCGCGTTCCTCGACCATCGCCACAAATCGATGGTTCGCGCCGGATGCTCCGCTGCTGACAGGCGCCGCTCGTGTCAAGTTTTCCGATTTGGGCGTGCACACGCAGGAATTCTCTGGCCGCCGATTTACCACGCAGTTTCTTATCGGCATCCCTTCCGATTTCTATGCTTCAAATTATGCGCAAGCGACACTTCTTCTTGATGCGGCCTATTCCGGCGAAGTCTTGCCAGGAAGTCATCTCGATGTGTACGTCAATGGATTCATTACGGCGACGACGCCAATAACGAGTTATGGAGGCGCGATTCTTCGGCACTTGCCGATCCGCCTTCTGATGACTCATTTTAAGCCGGGAGCTAATGTTATTCGCTTCGAGGCGCAACTGGAGACGGCCGCGGATCACTCATGCACAACGGGCGGAGGAGCTAATCTCACAAGCCGCTTCGTCTTGTTCGATACTAGCGAATTTAGCATGCCGGACTATGCCCGGATGGGTAGACTTCCCGACCTGGCAGGTTTCGTTGGAACGGGTTTTCCCTACGATGGCTCAGATGGACCGACGGCTCTCGTCCTTGATAACGCTGACGCCGATTCCGTTTCCGCCGCAGCCACCTTGCTCGCAAAATTGTCGCTCACAAGTGGACATGTTGTTCCAATTGAGATGGCGTCAGTAGCGACGGTCGGCCAACGCAATGCGATATTCGTTGGGACGGCAAGCCAAACGCCCGAGGAAATTCTCAATCAAATCGGCGTCGATGTAAACGTCCGCACAACTTGGAAGGGGCCCGCGGCGGAGTCTAGTGAGCAATCACCGCCGTTCTTTGATGGTACGCCCGCATCGGCGCCATCAGCAGCCGCATTTGGAAGAACCGAAGAGCTCGACACGCGTGCGACGTTCGACCGTTGGCGGCGGCAACTCGCCGATGGCGGCGGATGGCGGGGCAATGTGAGCTTCCTGCAGGATTGGGTCCAAAGAACATTCCAACTTTCGGCCGTAAATCTCCGCTTCCTGCCAGTCGCCGACGTGGCGTTTCTACCCACGCAAAACAGTTCGGTTCTACTCGCGCAAGCGACAAGTCCCAATGGCGAAGGCGCTTGGACACTTTTAATGGCGCCGACCTCTACGTTATTGCGCGATGGCGCAAATGCCCTGGTCGCCCAGCGTCAATGGTCCCGTATATTGGGTCACATCGTCAGTTATAACCCAAAGACAGGCTCGCTTACGACAAAAGCGGTAACGACTTTTTCGATGCTGGCGACACAGCCATTTTCCCTGGCGAACTTGCGTCTCATTGCCGCCAATTGGCTCTCCGAGAATATTTTTGCTTACTCGCTAGCGCTTTTGGCCGCGTGCCTTCTTTTAGGCCTCGCGACAGCGAGACTCGTTTCTCGTATTGGGCGGCAAAGCCCATGATCAGCATCCGAACCTTTCCGCCTATTTTGGCTTTTGCTTTCTTTATAGCCCCCGCGATCCTTCTTTCTATCCTATCGTTCGATGACAGGGCTTGGGCGCTGGATATTCAATCCGCCCGGCCCGGCACGCTACCCTTGGATCAATGGCGGCCTTGGCGCGATCATTTCGTCGGCAAGGACGGTCGCGTTGTTGACGACGTCAATCACATAAGTCACAGCGAGGGCCAAGGCTATGGCCAACTTCTCGCAGTCTTAGCGGAAGATAGGGCCGCATTTGCCAGTATGTGGAGCTTCACGCGTACCCAACTGTTGTTGCGTGACGACGGCCTTGCGGCGTGGCGTTGGGATGCAGACGCTAGCCCGCATGTGACGGACATAAATGACGCTGCAGACGGCGATATCCTGATCGCTTATTCTCTGGCGCTGGCGGGGGATCTCTGGAAGTCGCCCGCCCTGACCGCCGCAGCGCAGGAGATTGCTCACGCGATAGGTCGCGTCTTGGTAAAAAAGATTGATGGCCGCACCTTGCTTTTGCCAGCGGCAGAGGGGTTCGGGCCCGAAGAAAGAGCTGACGGCCCAGTAATCAATCTGTCCTATTGGGTATTTGAGGCGTTGCCTGTCCTATCTCGTCTCGCGCCCGAGGCAGATTGGAGCGCGCTAATGGCCACTGGAGGAGATTTGCTCCAGACCGCACGATTTGGTCCGGCCCAATTGCCCTCCAATTGGATCTCGCTTCATGGCCAATCGGTCGCGCCTGCGCTAGGGTTCGATAGCCAATTTGGATACGACGCGATCCGTATCCCCCTCTACTTGGTTCGAGCGGGTATCGCTGACAAGTCCAATCTTGGGACCTTTGCCGCGGCATGGTCTGAAGGCCAGAAATCGCCTCAGGTTATAAACATTCCAGACGGGCGCGCTCTTAACAGTCTAGACGAGCCAGGCTACCGCATGATAGCGGCCGCTGTGGCCTGTGCGATTTACGGAAAGCCAATTCCGGCAGGTCTCAAGACCCCAAATCTGACGTCGTACTATCCGTCCACCATACGTCTCTTAGCCTTTTCCGCGATTCAGCAATACCATCCGGAGTGCTTATGAAGACCGCGGCGCCAGTCGCAAGCGTGCTCCTTATCGCTGCACTCATCGCGGCGATCGTATGGCAGGCGGTCAGTATTTGGCGGCCGCACAATTTCGTTTTACCCGCTTTGATCAATCAGAGCACAGCCCCTGCGACGTCTAACAACACTGTCGATTCTCCGCAATCGCCGATCGAGCCGCGAGCGGCCACCAACGGATCAGCCATAAATTTCCCACAACAGGCGGCGACGCCGGAATTGGCGCACTCTTCATCGCTTGCGAAAGCTGCCGGGCCGGTAGTTGACGAGACCGCGTTGCGATATTTTGCCCGTCAGGGGGACACGCGCCGGCTGAATGCGGAGATTGCCCGGCTGCGCTCTCTCTAT
>JASLHV010000504.1 GCA_030153205.1 Roseiarcus sp.
GATGTCCTAATTTCCCCTACATCGCGTGAGATCGACGATGAATGAGCAAGGTTGAACGCGCCCAATGAATTCGAAAGGCCAGCGCTCATTTTCGCGTGTCGCGGTTGCGGCGGCGGCGGTTTTTTCGTCTCTTTTTTTCAAAGCGCCGGCCCTCGCCGACGAAAATGACGCACTGTTCAGATACGGAAGTTTGAGCTGCGACGAATGGGTCGGTCACTCCAGCCTGACCGAAGCGGAAGCGCCAAAATGGTTCTTGAGCTTCCTCGCGCAACAAATTCAAGCGACAGGTTATCGCATTGATCTAATGGATCAAATCAAGTCAATCCAAGTCATGCCATGGATCGACGCCTATTGCCGCGCCCATCCCCTGGACGGCTTGGCCGTGGCCGGCGCAGTCCTTACGAACGAACTGGCCGAACGCGCGATAGCCGCCAAGTGAGATAGAGGGCAATGTCCTTCGCGAATTTGTGAGGCGCAATCGACAGAACTGTCATGAAGCCGCCAAACTCGCTGTTCTTTCTTGTATTTCAAAGTCGTGGGGCTTTGCCGTGACCAAATTTCTTCTCGCTCTTCTGCTCACATTGTCCACCTGCGCCTATGGCGCCGCCGCTTGCGCCCAGGACGTCCCGACCGGCGTGACTTTCGGCGCATCGACCGACGACGCCAAGCCGGCCGCCAAGAAAACCCCGCGCAAAGACGGCGCCGTTCATACGGCCGCCCATAGCAAGCAGACACCGGAGGAAGCCGAGCGGGCTGCCCGTATCGAGGAAGGTCGACAAAAATTCTTCCAGCGATCGATGGGGTTCGACAACGGGAAAAGCTCGGAAAGCCCGGTCACGCTGCACAGCGACGGCGGCGGCGGGATAACGCCGGCCGTCGGGTTGAAATTCTGAGCTTCAGGGGCCATTTCATGTGGGCGCATGCTAAAAGCGAAAGTGCTCATGGGCTTTTCACAGAGCGTTTCCACGCTCCTTCATCTTCAATTCGAGAGCCCCGCCGTGATATAGGCGGAAGAGCGGCGCGAACGCCGCGGATATAAAACCATTCCCAAGAGTCAAATTGCCTAAGACAATCAAAGAAGCGCGCCAACAGCGCGTCAACCACCCTGCGCGCGCCCAATCGGACGGCGCGCTTCCCTCGCGTGAGGACATTCTCGCTTTCATCAGTGGCGAGAAAGCGCCTGAGGGGACCAAGTCCCCGAGCCGTATCGGCAAACGCGAAATCGCCCGCGCCTTTGGCGTCAAGGGCGCCGCGAAGGCGGACCTGAAAGTCATCCTGAAAGACCTCCAAGCCGAGGGCGCGATTCAGCGCGGCCGCAAGAACTTCCACGCCCAAGGCCGTCTCCCGGCTATGGTCGTCGCCGATGTCGTCGCCCGCGACCGCGACGGCGAGATGATCGCGAAACCCGCCGACTGGACGGACGAGGGCGAAGCGCCCCGGATCCTGCTGCGCCGTTCGCGCGGCAAGAACGAACGCGGCCCTGCGCCGGGGCTAGGCGCAAGAGTTCTGTTGCGCGTGGCCTTCGACCCTGAAGCCTCGCCGCGCGAGCCGGCCTACACTGGCCGCGTCATCAAGATCATCGATAAGGCCAGGGGCCGCGTACTCGGCGTCTATCGCCAGCTCTCAGACGGCGATGGCGGGCGCGCGGCGCCGGTCGACAAGAGAGCCCGTGAAGAATTCTTCATCCCGCCGGGCCTGAACGAAGGCGCGATCGAAGGCGATCTCGTGGCGCTGGAGCCAATCCGCGAGGGGCGCTTCGGCCTGCCGACAGCGCGCGTCGTCGAAAGGCTTGGTTCGCTGAAATCCGAAAGCGCGATCAGCCTGATAGCGCTCAACGCTCATCAAATACCGCATGTCTTTTCGAACGCCGTCTTGGCCGAGGCCGAGGCGGCGAAGCCTGCGACCCTGGCTCATCGCGAGGATTGGCGCGCCCTGCCCCTCGTCACGATCGATCCTGCTGACGCCAAGGACCATGACGATGCGGTCCATGCCGCGCCGGACGAGAACCCCGCCAACGCGGGCGGCTTCGTCCTGACCGTGGCGATCGCGGATGTCGCCTATTACGTCCGTCCCGGCTCGCTGCTCGACAAGGAGGCGCTCGAGCGCGGCAATTCGGTCTACTTTCCGGGCCGCGTCGTGCCGATGCTCCCGGAGCGCATCTCGAACGATCTCTGTTCGCTTCGGCCCAACGAAGACCGCCCCGCCCTAGCCGCCCGTATGGTGATCAATCGCGACGGCCGCAAGATCAGCCATTCCTTCCACCGCATCCTGATGCGCTCGAAGGCCAAGCTCGCTTACGAGCAGGCTCAGCGGCCGATCGACGGCGCCCCTGACGAGACGACCGCACCGCTCCTCGAAGCCGTCCTGAAGCCGCTCTACGCTGCCTATGAGGCGATCAAGATCGAACGCAGCCAACGCAGCCCCCTCGATCTCGACCTGCCGGAGCGGAAACTCATTTTGAACGCGGACGGCTCGCTCGCCCGCGTGATCTGGCCGGAACGGCTCGACGCCCATCGGCTGATCGAAGAGTTCATGATCCTCGCCAATGTCGCAGCGGCGGAATCGTTAGAGGCGGCCAATGTCGGCCTGCTCTATCGCGCCCATGACGCGCCGTCGCTGGAGAAGATCAACGACCTCGGCGAGTTCCTTTCGACAATCGGCGTGAAATTCGCCAAAGGGGAGCGGCTGCGGCCGGCTCAGTTCAACGGCGTCCTCACCCGCGTCAAAGGCGAGCCCTATGAGGCCTTGGTCAACGAGGTTGTCTTGCGCTCGCAAGCTCAGGCCGAATATGCGCATGAGAACTACGGCCATTTCGGCCTGAACCTGCGTCGCTACGCTCACTTCACCTCGCCGATCCGCCGCTACGCGGATCTGATCGTGCATCGCGCCCTGATCCGCGCGCTGAAGCTCGGACCGGACGGCGCCCTGCCCGACACCACGCCGCGGCAACTTGCCGATATCGCCGAGCGCGTTTCCGGCGCCGAGCGCCGCGCCATGGCGGCGGAGCGCGAGACCTCAGACCGTCTCATCGCGGCCTTCATGAGCGAGCATATCGGGGCGACTTTCAAGGCGCGGATCGCCGGCGTCACCCGCGTCGGCCTCTTCGTCCGCCTTAGCGAGACCGGCGCAGACGGATTCATTCCCGCGGGGAGTCTCGGCGCCGATTACTTCCGATTCGAAGAAGCCGCCCGCGCCCTCGTTGGAACGCGCACCGGCGAGACGTTCCGTCTCGGCGACGAGGTCGAGGTCAAATTGCTCGAGGCGGCGCCCTTCGCCGGCGCGCTTCGTTTTGAAATGATGTCGCAAGGCGCGGGCAAGAAGCGTGTCCGGGAATTCTCCGACCGACAGAACCGCCGCGCCAAGAAAGGACGAGGCCGATGACCCATAGCGCTCTGCAAGCCCTCGATAGTTCGGGGCCCCGCAACGTCGGCGTGGCCATACGGCGCGGGTTTATGGAGCGGTGCCCCAAATGCGGGCAGGGTCGGATGTTCCGCGCTTATCTCAAGGTCAATGCGGCCTGTCCTGTTTGCGGCGAGAATTTGAGCCATCAGCGCGCGGACGACGCCCCGCCCTATATCACCATGCTGATCGTCGGCCATATTGTGGTCGCGGGCGTGCTGGCGGCTGAAGACGTGTGGCCCAATTCGCCGCTCTGGCTCGATGCGTTGATCTGGCTGTGGATCACTTTCGTCATGTCCTTGCTGCTGCTGCCGCGCGTCAAAGGCGCGCTTGTCGGCTATCAATGGGCTCTGCGCATGCATGGGTTCGGCGGCCATGAGGACGAGCCGTGAGCGAAACGAGCGGCCATGAATACGCCAAGGCGCTGACCACCGAGGCGCGCGAACGCAAATGGCCGAACGTACGGCCGCGCGACGCTGCGACGCTCATTCTGCTCGATCATTCCGGCGGCAAGGCCAAGGTCCTTCTCGGCCGCCGGCATGAAGGCCATAAATTCATGCCGGGCAAGTTCGTCTTTCCTGGCGGGCGTGTCGAGCCGAGCGACCGTGCGATGATCGCAGCCAAGCCGCTCAATTCGGTCATCGAGGAGAAACTCGGCGCACGGCTGCGCCGGCCGTCCTTGCGTTTCGCAAGAGCGATCGCTTTGGCGGCGATTCGCGAGACTTTTGAGGAGACGGGTCTGGCGCTCGGGGTGAGCGAACGGGCGCCCCAGGCGCCTGCCGGGGCGTGGGCGCGTTTTGCCGAGACCAATGTCACGCCCGCGCTCGACGGGCTCGAATTCATCGCTCGCGCGATCACGCCGCCGCGCCGTCCCAAGCGTTTCGACACGCGTTTTCTCGTCGCCGACGCCAAGCTGATCCGTCACCAAGAGCCAGGGATCATCCGCCCGGACGCCGAGCTCGTCGAACTCGTCTGGATGCCGCTCGAAGAAGCCGCGGCTATCGACATGCCGGCGATCACCCGAATTGTTCTCAAAGAATTGGACGCCGCGATGAAGGGCGGCATGGATAAGCATAGGCCGCGGCCGTTCTTCTACGAACGCAACCGCGTCTGGCGACGCGACGAACTGTAAGACGCTCGATTAAGCGGCCTGCGCCGCCGGAGGCGTCAGCCGACCGGCCAAGGCGATCAGGGCAAGGTGATAGGAGCGCGCAGTGCTCGGGGAGCGCTGAAAGCGCGCCATCACGATCTCGAGCAATTCGACAATGATCTCGGTATCCGCGTCGGCAAGGTCTGCGCCGTCCAGGCGGTGATCGTGCATGGCGTTAGCGAGCTTCCAGCGCGCCTTCTCGAAGGCGGTGATGTCGCCGGAGATCGCCGCCTTCCAGGTCAAGGCGTGAAGGCGCGTCATACTCCAGGCCGGAGCGCCGATGCCGATGCGTCGACGATAAGCTTCCAATAAACGGTCGAAGATGATCGGGTCCGACCATTCCCGCAACCCAGCCAGCCCGAGGGCCATGTCGCCATTCGGCATTGTCGCTTCCCACGTTGAAACGCGTGAACGCTGTACCGAATCTACACTTACCGAGGCTAGTCTGTGTTTTAATTGTTCAGCAATAGTTAAGGCGAGGAGCCCCGCCCCTAACAAATCCGGCGACCTGGGACCGAAAACGGCGTCGCAACCGCGCGGCGCCGGCCGCTCAGGCGGTTACAGCTTCTGTCATCATTAACGCTTAAAAGCCGCCTAGTTTGACGAGGAGCGCTTTGGAGGACGTGATGGGCAGGCTTGTCCTATTTGCTGCGGCGTTTGGTTTTTGCTCGCCCGCCCTCGCGGCCGATGCACCTTCGACGCCTTACGAAGCCGGTCGGGGCGCTGAAAGTCATTGCGTCAGGCTCGAGACTTTTTACCCGACCTACCCGAATTGGATCTTAAGCCCCGATCCTTTCAACGTGGTCATCCCCCAATATTACTCGGTGGTCTCTTGGGTTTGCGATCGTGAAAGACTCGATTCTCTACGCGCGCCCCGGCGACACGGCCGGCCCGCCATTTAGGACCGGCTCTTGCCTTTTACGGATTATCTGACAAAAGTCAGGGAATGGACGCGCGTCAGATCCAACAGGTCCGCCGCTTCAATCGCGCCGTGACGCAGCGGATCGGCGCGCTCGACGAGAGCTATCTTCGGCGCGGGCGGCCATTGAGCGAAGCGCGGCTGATTTTTGAAACCGGCGCCGAGGGCGCCGATCTGCGCGCGCTGCGCGACAAGCTCGCTTTGGATTCCGGCTATCTCAGCCGACTTTTGCGATCGCTGGAGAGGCAGGGGCTTGTCAAAGTCGGCAACCAAGACGCCGACGGCCGCGCCAAACAGGCGAATTTGACGGCGAAGGGGCGTTCGGAATTTCGCGCTTACGAAAAACTGTCCGACGAATTAGCGGAATCGATGTTGTCGCCGCTCAGCGCCGCCGAACGCCATCGCCTCGTCGCGGCCATGGCGGAGGTCGAGTGGCTCTTGCGGACGGCGTCGATCGAACTTCGCGCCGAACCGCTCAACGCGGCCGGCGCGCGCTGGTGCCTCGGCGAATATTTCAAAGAACTCGCCGCGCGTTTCGACGCCGGTTTCGACCCCGCCAAAGGCGGCGCCGATGAAGACGACGACATGCGGGCGCCGACCGGCGTGTTCCTCGTTGCGCGGCGCGGCGGACGCGCGATCGGTTGCGGCGGCTACAAGCGACTGGATGAGACGAATGGCGAGATCAAGCGCGTCTGGACAGCGCCGGACGCTCGAGGATCAGGCGTCGCCCGGAAAATTCTGCAGCGCCTCGAAGAGATCGCACGAGAATCCGGCTTGAAAGCTTTGCGCCTCGATACGAACAAGGCGCTGAAGGAGGCGCAAGCCTTCTATCTCAGGGAAGGTTATCACGCGATCGGCCGCTACAACGACAATCCTTACGCGCATCATTGGTTCGAGAAGAAACTGTAGGCGATTGATCGATCAGCGCCGCGCATTATCGTCGCCAAGCGGCAACGCGCGCGGCGAGACCGGCGTCGATTGCACCAGGGACGTCGTCGTCTGGCCGAAGACGAGAAAACGATCGAGCACCTCATCGAGATCGTCCAAGGCCGCCAGATAGACTTTGAGAATGAAGCAATCCTCGCCGGTGACGCGATGGCACTCCACCACCTGCGGCGTCGCTTTGGCAAGCTCGGCGACTTTCGTAAGCTGCCCGGGCGAGGGACGTACGCGAACGAAGGCGCAGATCGGATAGCCCAGAGCCGCCGGATCGATCACCAACCGATAGCCGGTAACGACCTTCGCCTCTTCAAGGCGCGCGAGACGCTCCCGCACCGCCGGCGCCGACATGCCGACGCGCCGCGCAAGCTCCGAGACGCCCATGCGCGGATCGTCGCTCAACAGCCGCAGCAATTCGACATTGCGGGGGTCGCGCAGCAATTCGGAGACGGAAGGCGGAATTGACTTTTTCCTTTCCATTTTAAAAGAGAAATCCGGAAGCAGCCTTCGAGTCAATCTTTTCAACGCCGGTTCGAGGCCTCATTCTCGCGCCATGACCGCCGACGCGCTCACCGCCCAAAAAGCGCCCTCGATCGCCGAGCGCGCGCCCCCGCATGTCTTCTTCCTGGTCAGCGCGGTCTTTCACTATCTCGGCCCCTCCTTCGCCGTCCTGCTCTTTGCGCATATCGCGCCACTCGGCGTGGCGTGGCTGCGGATCGCCAGCGCCGCGCTGATCTTCGCGCTCTGGCGAAGGCCGTGGCGGCTCTTCGCAATACTCTCGCCGCACGACCGCATGATCGTTCTGGCGCTCGGGATCGTCCTCGCCGCGATGAACTCGATCTTCTATGAAGCGATCGCGCGTCTGCCGCTCGGGACGGTCGGCGCGATCGAGTTTCTCGGCCCTATCGCCATCGCCGCTTATGGACTGCGGACGCGGCGCAATCTTTTCGCTCTGACTCTCGCCGCCGCTGGAGTCTATGCGCTCACCGACGTGCGCATCGTCGGCGAGCCGCTCGGCTTTGCTTTCGCCTTCGCCAATTGCGCGTTGTTCGCGCTCTATATCGTGCTTGGCCATCGCATCGCTTCTGGGCCCGGCGCGCGCTCCAGCGTCGATAGGCTCGGCGCGGCGATGGCGATCGCGGCGATCGCGGCGCTGCCGATCGGCGTTGGCGACGCCCTGCCCGCTTTCGCCAGTCCGCCGCTGCTCGTCGCGGCGATCGGCGTTGGCGTCTCGTCTTCCGTCATTCCCTATATCTGCGATCAACTGGCGATGCGCCGCCTCTCGCGCGCGACCTTCGCGCTGCTGCTGTCGCTGCTGCCGGCCACCGCGTCGATCATCGGTTTCCTGGTGCTGCGACAAACGCCGTCCGTGATGGAGGTGATTGGCATTGTTTTGGTCGTCGGCGGCGTCGCGTTACGGCAGGCCGAAAGAGAGGATGTCGTTGCGAACAGCGAAGGGACGAAGCACGCCGGGAGCCTCTGAGGCTTCTGGATTGCTTTGCGACGCGCGCAATGACCGAGAGGCGACGGAAAGACGCCGCCGCCTACTTCGGCGCCGACATTGGCATGTCCATCATCGCGCCCGGAACCATCATATTGCTATTGAGATGGTACATGATCCATAGCGAGCCGGCTATCACGATGCCGACGATGAGGGCGCCGAAGGCGAGAGCCAGGGCGTTGTTGAGGTTGTCGGGACCTGTCGTGATATGCAGGAAGAAGGCGAGATGCACGCCCATCTGGGCGATGGCGAGCGCGGCGAGCGCCATCGGAACGCCCGGCACGTAGAGAAGCCGCGTGCCGCTCGCGACCCAGAACGAAGCGACGGTCAAGAGCGCTGCAAGCCCCAAACCGATCAAGTAATTGCGAACGTCGTCGCCGATGCTGTGTTCGCCGACATCGCCTTCGCCGGGCGCGGCGTCGTGCATTGTATGGTCGCTCATGGGCTTGTCCCTAAGAGATAGACATTGGTGAAAATGCCGACCCAGATGATGTCGAGCGCGTGCCAGAAGAGGCCGAAGCACAGGCCGCGCCGCATGATGCTGGGCTTGAAGCCTTTGGTGAAGAACTGCGCCATCATCGTGCCGAGCCATAAGAGGCCGACCGTCACATGGGCGCCGTGACAGCCGACGAGCGTAAAGAACGCGGAAAGAAAGGCGCTGCGATCCGGTCCAGCCCCCTCGCCGAGCATTTTAGCGAATTCGCTCACCTCGAGCGCCAGAAAGGCGAGGCCGAGCACGCCCGTCGCAAGGTACGAAACCTGCGTCCACAGCATATTGCGGGCGCGGCTGGCGATCGTCGCCATGCCGCAAGCGAAACTCGAGAGAAGCAGGCAGGCTGTTTCGATCGCGACGATCTTGAGATCGAAAAGATGCTCCGGCGTCGGTCCGCCCGCGGTCGCATGCGACAAAACCGCATAGGCCGCGTAGAAGCCGGAGAACATGATGAAATCGGAAAGGAGGAAAACCCAAAAGCCGAACCCCGTGACGATACGTTTCGGCGCCGGCCCGACATAGCCGCGATGCGGATCGCGCAGGCCGAGGCCGACCGGCTCCTCCTTCTCTTCGATTTTGACGGGATGGATGCCCGCTTCGCGCCCGGCCACGAGATCTTCACGCGCCTCGCGCCGGCGCGCGTCGATCGCCTGGAGCTCGTCTGCCGGCAATTCATACTCGACCTTGTCGCGCCAGGCGAAGAGGACGAAAGTCGCGAAAGCGCCGGCAATGCCGATGGCCCCCATCCACCAGATGTGCCAGATCATCGCAAAGCCGGTGATCACGGCGAAGAAAGCGGTCACAAATCCGGTGAGGCTGTTGCGCGGCATTTCGATCGCCGCATATTTCGGCAGCGGCGACATTTGCGCCTGCGCGATCGCGCGTTGCTTGATCCCCCAATAGGCCTCCTCGCCGGTCACGTCGGGCATGGCGGCGAAGTTGAAATGCGGCGGCGGCGAAGCCGTCATCCATTCCAGCGTACGGCCGTCCCAGGGATCGCCGGTCCGATCGCGGAGAGACGCGCGGTCGCGAATGCTGACGAAGAGTTGCGCCACCTGACAGGCGATGCCGCAGAGAATGCATATCGCGCCGACCATCGCGACCATCAGCCAGGGCCGCCAGGCCGCGACGTCATAATGTTGCAGGCGCCGGGTCATGCCCTGAAGGCCGACGACATAGAGCGGAAAAAAAGCGAGATAGAAGCCGACAACCCAGAACCAGAAAGCCGCCGTGCCGAACTTCTGCTCGAGCTTGAAGCCAAAGGCTTTGGGGAACCAATAATTGTACCCCGCGAAGGCCCCGAACAGCACGCCGCCGATGATCACATTATGGAAGTGGGCGACGAGGAACAGCGAATTATGCAGCACGAAATCGGCGGGCGGCACCGCGAGGAGCACGCCGGTCATGCCGCCGATGACAAAGGTGATCATGAAGGCGATCGCCCATTTCATCGGCGCTTCGAACCGTACGCGCCCGCCCCACATGGTGAAAAGCCAGTTGAAGATTTTCACGCCCGTCGGCACGGCGATGACCATCGACATGATGCCGAAGAAGCCGTTGACGTCCGCCCCCGCACCCATGGTGAAAAAGTGATGCAGCCAAACCAGGAAGGACAGGATGCAGATCGTCATCGTCGCCGCGACCATCGAGCGGTAGCCGAAGAGCGGCTTGCCGGAGAAGGTCGAGATGACTTCGGAAAAGACGCCGAAGATCGGCAGGATCAGAATATAGACTTCCGGATGTCCCCAGGCCCAAATCAGATTCACGTACATCATGGGATTGCCGCCCATGTCCGCCGTGAAGAAATGGAAGCCGAGATAACGGTCGAGCAACAACATCGCGAAAGTCGCGGTGAGAATCGGGAAAGCCGCAACAATGAGAAGATTGGCGGCGAGCGCGGTCCAGCAGAAGACCGGCATGCGCATGTAGGTCATGCCGGGTGCGCGGATTTTCAGGATCGTCGCGACGAAATTGACCCCGGTCAGCAGGGTCCCAACGCCGGAGATTTGCAAGGCCCATAAATAATAGTCGACGCCGACGCCTGGCGAGAATTTGAGCTCGGACAAAGGCGGGTAAGCAAGCCAGCCGGCCCGCGAAAACTCGCCGACGAACAGCGACAGATTGACCAGCAGCACGCCCGAGGCGGTCAGCCAGAAACTCACCGAATTGAAAGTCGGAAAGGCGACGTCGCGCACGCCGAGTTGCAGCGGCACGACGAAATTCATCAGGCCGATGACGAAAGGCATGGCCACGAAAAAGATCATGATCGTGCCATGCGCCGAGAATATCTGGTCGTAATGGTCCGGCGGCAGATAGCCGCCGGAATGATACGCCACCGCCTGCTGCCCGCGCATCATGATCGCGTCGGCGAAGCCGCGGATCAGCATCACCAGCGCCAGGAAGCAATACATGACGCCGATGCGCTTGTGATCGACCGAAGTGATCCATTCTTCGAAGAGATACGTCCAGTATCCCTTCATCGTGACCCAGATCAGCACGGCCAGGATGACGGCGATCACGACGATCGACGTCATCAGCGGAATCGGCTCGTTGAAGGGAATTGCGGACCAGGTCAGCTTGCCGAGCATCAGCCGCCTCCGCTCGGTTTGCCTTCAAGGGAATAGCTCGAGGCCGGCGCCTGCGGCGCCGAGCCGTCGACGATTGCGTCGAACAAGCCGTTCTCAACCGAGCGATAGGTCGTGGGCGCGACATTCTCGCTCGGCTTGACGAGTTCGGCGTAGGCGTTCTTATCGAGCGCCGCCCCGCCGCCCTTCGCGTCGGCGATCCATTTGACATAGTCCGCGGCCGGCAGCGCGTGAACGTCGAAATGCATGTCGGAGAAGCCGTCGCCGCTAAATTGCGCGGAAATGCCGGCGTAGGTCCCGTCTTCATCGGCTTGCAGGTTCAATTGCGACGTCATGCCCGCCATTGTGTAAATCTGGCTGCCGAGCTGCGGCACGAAGAAACTGTTCATGATCGCGCTCGACGTCAGCCTGAAATGAACAGGCGTGCCGACCGGTATCGCGAGAACATTGACGCTGGCGACGCCGTCGTCGGGATAGATGAAGAGCCATTTCCAATCGAGCGAAACGACTTGGATCTCGACCGGCTTGGCCTTGCCGTTCAGAGGCACAAAAGGATCGACGGCGTGCGAGCCGAACCAGGCGATGCCGCCGAGAAATGTGATCACCAGCGCTGGCACCGACCAGACGATCAATTCGAGATGGCCGGAGAATTCCCACTCAGGCCAATAGAAAGCGCGCGTATTCGAAGCGCGGAACCACCAGGCGAATCCGATGATCGCAAGAATGACCGGCACGACGATCGCCAGCATGATCGTCAGCGCGTCGAAGAGAATGAGCTGCTCGGAAAAGCCGACCGGCCCGCGCGGATCGAGCACGCCGCTGCAACCCGCAAGCGGCGCGGCGATCAGAATGGCGATGACGCAAGTGCGAGGATTCAAGTTGACCTTGCCCCCTTGTCGCTTCATCGGACGCGCCGACGATTATGGTACATTCGCGTCTTATTTGTAACGAGCGCCGCCGCGCGTGTCGAGGGTGAGAATGACGCAGCGATGGGGGATGGAAGCATGCGTTAGACGGATCGTCGATCATCATCGGCCGGTACTATGACGCTGTGTTATTGAAAAATGCGCAGCACAACCGCGGACATTCCCATGCGCTGCATCAGTTCTCCACGCGGCGGACGAACGGCGCGCGTTTCCTCGATTGGTTCACTGCAGCCGTTACCGGTGGAGCACGCGGCTTGCGTGGACTGTGAAACCCTAGAGCGCCATGGCAAGCGCCCTGCGTCTCCTCGATGAACCGTTCGGACGGGACGTTCGGCGTTGCGCTCCAAATTATTCCAAACTCGAGTTTTGCCGTTTCGAACCTTTTCAATGACTTCCGGCGAAAAAACTTAAGAAAACTTCCTCGTTCGGGGTCTTCGGATCAGAAGCGCTCGGCGTCCAATCCCACAGGAATGCGAGTTATATCACGGTTTCTGGAATTCAGAAAGAGAATTGTCGAAGCTCTGCTCAGTGCAGCCGGTCGCCAGGAGCAAGCCCGGCGATTGCGTCATGGGTCCGCCGCGCTCGCACGACCCCGCGCGCGACGCGTCGATCCGCGCCCTTATCATCCCCGCTCCGCTGTCTTATATAAGCCTCCGCTTTTCGCCCGCCCTCACCGGCCGCCAGGAGACCCTTCCGCTCATGCCCGCCGCCTCCGAACAGAACGCTAAAGACAAAATCCCCGTCACCGTCCTCACCGGCTATCTCGGCGCCGGCAAGACGACGCTGCTCAACCGCATTTTGAGTGAGAACCACGGCCGCAAATATGCGGTCATCGTCAATGAATTCGGCGAGATCGGCATCGACAACGAACTCGTCGTCGGCGCCGACGAGGAAGTCTTCGAGATGAACAACGGCTGCATCTGCTGCACCGTGCGCGGCGATTTGATCCGCATCATCGAAGGCTTGATGAAGCGCAAGGGCAAGTTCGACGCGATCATCGTCGAGACGACGGGCCTTGCCGATCCGGCGCCGGTGGCCCAGACCTTCTTCGTCGATCAGGACGTTTCCGAGAAGGCCAAACTCGACGCGGTCGTCACGGTCGCCGACGCCAAATGGCTCGCCGACCGCCTGCGCGATGCGCCGGAAGCCAAGAACCAGATCGCCTTCGCCGACGTCATCGTGCTGAACAAGACCGATCTCGTCTCGCCCGCCGAATTGCGCGAAGTCGAGGCGCGCATTCGCGCGATCAATCCTTACGCCACATTGCATCACGCCCAGCGCTGCAATGTCGCGATCGACGCGGTGCTCGAGCGCAACGCCTTCGACCTCGACCGCATCATGGATATCGAGCCCGATTTCCTCGAGGTCGGCGACGATCACGACCATCATCATGATCACGATCATCACGACCATGATCATCACCATGAGCATGCGCACGGCGGGCTCAAGCATTATCACGACGAGCACATGCAATCGATTTCGGTACGTCTGCCCGGCGACGTCGATCCCGACAAATTCATGCCCTGGATCAATATGCTGACGCAGAAGGAAGGGCCGAACATCTTGCGCTGCAAGGGCATCGTCGCCTTCTCCGGCGATCCCAAACGCTTCGTCTTCCAGGGCGTCCACATGATGCTGGACGGCGAGCCGCAACGCGAATGGAAGGAAGGCGAGAAGCGCGAGTCGAAAGTCGTCTTCATCGGCCGCGACCTGAAGGAAGATCAGATCCGCCAGGGCTTCCTCGCCTGCGCCGCGTGACTCGCTTATAAGTTGAAACGCCTCATCGTCATCGCGAGGAGCGGAAGCGACGAAGCAATCCACTCCTAGGCTCGGCCTTACGAATGGATTGCTTCGCTTCGCTCGCAATGATGGGCGCGGCGTATTTGCCTGATCTTATGTGGACCCAATGACGGCCCCCACCTCTTCTCTGACCGAACATGTCCAAGCCTTCTCCGCCGGCGCGCATGTCACCGGCGCCGCCTTCCTTGACGGCGCGCCGGCGCTGGCGCTCGGCGACGGCGTCGTGGTCATCGGCGAGCCTTCCGATCAAAAGCGCGTAGCGGCCCATCCCGACGGCGCGATTCTGGCGATCGCCAGCGACGGCAAGCGCCTCGTCACCGGCGGCGACGACGGCCGCGTCGTCGCCCTTTCCGCCGATGGCGCCGTTGAAGAAATCGCCAGCGAAAAAGGCCGTTGGATCGATGCGATAGCGACCAAGGACGGCGCGATCGCCTGGACCGCCGGCCGTGATGCGCGGGTACGCGATAAAAGCGGCGGCTTGAAGACTTTCGCCGGCTTGACGACGATCCGCGGCGTCGCCTTCCTGCCCAAGGGCTATCGCCTCGCCCTCTCCCATTACAATGGCGTGTCGCTGTGGTTTCCGAATGTCGCGGCGGAGCCGACGACGCTCGAATGGAAAGGCTCGCATCTCGACGTCGTCGCCTCGCCCGACGGCCGTTTCGTCGTCTCCTCCATGCAGGAGAATTCGCTGCATGGCTGGCGCATCGCCGACGCGCGCAACATGCGCATGACCGGTTATCCCAAGAAGACGCGCTCGTTGTCCTGGTCGCATGATGGCCATTGGCTCGCGACGTCGGGCGCGGACGCCTGCGTCGTCTGGCCCTTTCGCGACAAGGACGGTCCGATGGGCAAGGCGCCGCGCGAAGCGGGTGTGCGCGCCGCCAAGGTCAGCCAGGTCGCCTTTCATCCCCGCGCCCTGGTC
>JASLHV010000548.1 GCA_030153205.1 Roseiarcus sp.
GGACGACGATCGCCGAGGGTCAGGCGTTAATGCGCGCGTTGCGCGGGCGGCTCTCGGGCCTCGCCCAGCCGACTTACGTGCTCGACATACCGGGGGCCCATGGCAAGGTTCCGATCGGGCCGGGCTTTCTCGACGAGCGCGCGGAGGGGATGTACCAGATCCGCGACGCCGCGGGCGGCGCGCATGGGTACACGGATTGCTGCTCGGACGGCGGGTAGGCGCGCCGGCTCGATAATGGCGAACATGCAATCAATGAGCGGGTGGCGCTGAAGCAGCGCCATCTTGAACGACGTCGCCTGGGAGAACAAAAATCCCTCTCGCGCCGCGTTCAGCCTTGAAATCGCTAAAGAAATCCGCCTCGTTCGCCGGCGCGACGGAACTTCTTCTGGACGTTTCGGCTTTTCCGATGGAAACTTGCTGAGCGGCTCGACGCAATGTCGAAGCACAGAGTACGTCGTCGGAGGGGAAGTCGAAACCAAATTTTTTCGCGCCTAACCGATTGATAATCCACGAAACGGCCAAATAAATATTTGGCGGTCCCAAGACCAAGGTATTGATTTCATTGACTTCGGCAAGATGAGAGAAATTTGGTGCGGCAAGTTTAAGCGCTTGATTTTATTGCGGTCGAAAGACGAAAATTTGGAGCCAAAATTTTTGAAAAGGATCTGGACGGTACGTCAACCCGTCACAGAAAAGACCGCGGGCGCGCAAAGCGCGCTCTCTGTCCCCTGGGTACGTCGCATTCGGCGGCGTCAAAACGCCTTGAAGGTGATGATCGTGCGCGTATCGACGATGCCAGGAATGATCTGAACTTTCTGCCCGACGAAATGGCCGATGTCGTCGTCGCGTTCGACGTAGAATTTGGCGAGAATGTCGAAATCGCCGGCGGTCGAATAGATTTCCGAAGCGATCTCCGCCTCGGCCAGCGCGCTCGCGACGTCGTAAGTGCGCCCCAGCGCGCATTTGATCTGGACGAAGAAGGTTTGCATCCGAAAGGCGCCCTATGAAATCTGACCGAAACGCATCGCTCTATTGTGCAACGACTTCGATGTCGCGGTCGAGCGCCGACTGCACTTCGAAGGTCGATTGGTAGGTCTTCTGATCGTGGCGGGCGATGACGATATATTCGCCCTCGGCCAAAACCAGCGAGGGAAAGGCGCCGATCAATTCGCGGATGAGGTCGCCGCCCGGCGTCAGGACCGTGAAGCTGGTGTTGGCCAGAGCCTCGGCGCCAGGCGCATTGACCAGTTTCAAGGTCAGCGTCGCCACGCGATGGCGCATGGTCAGATCGATGATCTTGCCGGGCTGCACCTTGATATCCGCGGCGACGATGGAATTGGTCGGCGTCGGCGCATTGACCGCCTTCCCAACGCCGGGGCCGGTCGTATCGAGATAGGTCGAGACGACATGATAGGGGCCTTCCGGCAGGCCGATGATGTCGCCGGCCATGGCTTTGGCGTCGACGAGCTTGCCTTCGGGATTATGGCCCTGCGGAACGAAAATCGAGATCGAGAGCTTGGTCGAGGGGATCGGCTGATCGGCGAGCGTGCCGGTGATTTTCAACGCCCCGGCGGTGAGCGTCAGCCGCTCCGAACGCTCTTCCTCGGCGAGCGACACGCGCTTGGTCTGGCCGGACAGGCCGAAAGCCATGTGGACGACATAGTCGCCGGGCGAAACCGCGAAGGTCGGCTGGCCGATGCTGGACTCGGCGACGAGCGCGCGAGAGCCGTCAGGCTCCGCCTGAGCCCGGTAAATCCGCCAGTGAAGGCCGGCGCGCAAGGGTTCGACCTGGCCGTTGAGGACCGCCGAGAGGTGGAGGACAGCCTTGCCAGGCTGAGAAGTCGGGATGATCGCGCCCTGGCCGGCCGCTTGCCCACAGGCCAAGGCGCCGACCACTCCCAAGAGCGCCAGCCATTGAATGAAACGAACCATCATTTTCCTGAATTGCCGCGATCGGCCCGGCGGGTCAACAAGAGCCGGCTCGAAAGTCCGGCTCGAGGGTTAAACGACATGGCAAGCCGGCGTTTTCGTGACGGTTTACTTGAGACCGCAAACCGGCCAATGAACAGGCCGCCGGCTTTCACGCCACGACTTAAGTATTCAAGGGTAGAGATGAACGAGACGATTGATTTGTTGCTTCATAGGCGCTCCGCGCCGCCGCAGACTCTGGTCGAACCAGCGCCGACGGCGCAGGAGATTGAAACGCTCCTGAAGGTCGCCTCACGCGTCCCCGATCACGGCAAGCTCGCGCCTTGGCGCTTTGTGCTCTTCGAAGGCGAGGGGCGCGCCCGCGCCGGCGCGATCGCCGCGAAACTGCTCGCTGAGGACAATCCCGGCGCCGACGAGGCGAGGCTCGCTGTCGAGCGCGGCCGGTTCACCCGCGCGCCTTTGGTGATCGCGGTCGTCTCGCGCGCGGCGCCGCATGTCAAAATCCCGGAATGGGAGCAGGTTCTGTCGGCGGGCGCGGTCTGCATGAACCTTACGATCGCCGCCAATGCGCTTGGCTTCCGAAGCTCCTGGCTCACGGAATGGTGTGCGTACGATCGGCGGTTTTGCGGGGCGATCGGTCTCGCCGATCATGAAAAACTCGTCGGCTTCGTCCATATCGGACGACCGAGCGCTGTGATCGAAGACCGCGTCCGCCCAGTGCTTGAATCGCTGGTGAGGCGTTTCTGACAAAAGCCGAGAGGACCCTTCCCTTGTTCTACGAAACCCGCCAACGCGACAAGACTTTGCTGCCGCACGATCCTTTCAAAGCGATCGTCGCGCCGCGGCCGATCGGCTGGATCTCGACGCGCGCCAGGGACGGAAGGATCAATCTTGCGCCCTATAGTTTCTTCAATGGCTTCTCGAGCGCGCCGCCGATCGTCGGCTTCTCCAGCGAGGGCGCGAAGGATTCCGCCGCCTTCGCAACCGAGAGCGGCGAATTCGTCGCCAATCTCGCGACGATGGATCTGCTCCATCCGATGAACCAAACCTCGGCGCCTTTGCCGCGCGGCGAAAACGAGTTCGTTCATGCCGGGCTGACCATGGCGCCCTGCCTCGTCGTCGGCGCTCCGCGTATCGCCGAGGCGCACGCCTCGCTCGAATGCAAAGTGACGGAGACCGTGGCCCTCAAGAACCACGCCGGCGAAGCCATCGACCGCTATCTTGTTCTCGGCGAGGTCGTGGCCGTGCATATCGACGACAAATTCATCCGGGACGGTCGGTTCGACGCGGCGGCGGCCCAGCCGATCGCGCGCTGCGGCTATCAGGATTACGCGGTTGTCGAAAAACTATTCTCTCTGGCGCGTCCGCCCGGCGGCGGCGGGTAACCATTGCGGCAAAACAAAGGACGGTTGCTTTGCCTGGCTTTTCGCTTTGGCGTATCGTCGCCGCGGATAGGGGCTTGGGGCGGGGAGTCGAGATATGAGAGGTACGGTACTTTTTGCCGTTGCGGCGAGTCTGGTTTTGGCGGGTTCCGCGGCTTTCGCCGGCCAACATTGGAAATTTGACATCGTCAACAAATCGAATGTCGCCGCCGTTGAATTCCGCACGCAGGACAATGGCGAGTGGAGCTCCAACTGGATCAAGGACCGCATCGAGCCGGGCGATAAATTCAACATGGATTTCGGCACGGATAAGGGCGACTGCACCATTCGCACGCAAATCCGCTTTCTCGACGGTACCTATTTCGACGCCGACGTCGATTATTGCAAAGCCAGCACGCTTTACATGTACGACAACAAGCTGACTTGGGAATAAGCGGTTCGCTTAAGGGTCCAACACCCGGCCTGCGCGCGCGATGAGACGTTGCGCGCGCAGCAGATGCGGACGGTCGAACATTTCGCCATCGATCGCGACGACGCCGACAGCGGGTTTTGCGGCGAAAGCGGCGACAATCGCGCGCGCCTTGGCCAGGGCCTCGGGCGTCGGCGTAAAAACCTCGTTGATGATCGGAATTTGCGCGGGATGGATCGCCATCTTGCCGGTGAATCCGTCGCGCCGCGCCATCAGCGCTTCGGCGCGAAGCCCGGCGCCGTCTCGGAAATTGGTAAAGACGGTATCGATCGGGGCGACGCCCGCCGCCACGGCGCCAAGCAAGGTCAGATTGCGCGCAAGCCGATAGGGTCCAGCCCAAGAGCCGTCAGGCTCTCGATTGGTTTCGGCACCGAGATCGGCGGACAGGTCTTCGCCGCCCCAAGTCAGCCCCTCGAGCCGCGGGCTGCATTTTCGATAGCTCGCCAGCGTGGAAACAGCGGCGGCGGTCTCGGTCGCAAGGGCGATGATTGTCGTCGAACCATCGGCGAGGTCGTGCTGCGCCTCACGTACTGCAATCTTGGCGGCGAGATGTTGTACGCTTGCGCCGGAAAGGCTCTTCGGCAGCATGACGCATTCCGGCGCCGCCGGCATGATGGCGTCGAGGTCGTCGTCGGTCAGGCCGCTGTCGAGCGGATTGACGCGGACGAGCAATCGCGGCCGGGTGGGGCTGGCGGCCGCGGCGCGCAGGAACGCTGCAGCGATCGTCCGTGCGCGGGACTTGGCTTCTGAAGCGACTGAATCTTCGAGATCGACGATGACGGCGTCAGCGCCGGAAGAAAGACCCTTGCCGAGTTTCTTCTCGTCGTCGCCAGGAACGAATAGAGCTGAGCGCATGGATCAAGTCTTGAGCGTCGTCTGCGTGTCCGGACGACGGCGCATGAAGGCGGTACGACGACATTCGGCGACCAGTGTTCCGTCCTGTTTAAAGGCGCGGTGCAGGAATTCGACAAGGCCGGCGTCCGGGCGCGACTTGGACGAACGCGCGGCGAGAACCTCGGTCGTCGCCCGGACCGTGTCGCCTTCAAAAAGCGGAGCGGGAAACCGCACGTCCGTCATCCCGAGATTCGCGATCGTCGTCCCCACGGTCGTGTCGTTCACCGACATGCCGATCATCAGCCCCAGGGTGAACAGCGAATTCATCAGGGGCTGACCCCATTCCGTCTCGGTTGCGCAGAAATGCGCATCGATATGAAGCGGCTGCGGGTTCAAGGTCATGTTCGAGAACAGCATATTGTCCATCTGCGTGACCGTCCGGGTCAGCCTGTGGGCGAAGACTTGCCCGACGGTGAAATCCTCGAAATAAAGTCCGCCGCGCGGATGGGGGACCGCCGAAGTCGTCATTTCTCCCTCATAAAATCAATCGCTTCCTGCGTGGATTAAGCATCCGTTTACCATGAGGCAGCAAGGTTAGGGCATGGAACGCCCGCCTGTCGCGCCTAGGACCGCGCTGTGAATTTAATCCTGGCCAAGAGACCAGAGCCGGAACAGGCCGCGCCGGCTTCGATCGTGCGCCGGTTCCTGGTTTGGGCGCAAGCGGCTGACGCCGGCGAACGGGCCGACGCGGCGAGCGCCCTGGCTCGCGCCTATCGCTATAGCGAATTCCCAGAGGCGCTCCGTCGCGAGGCGGTCGTCGCCCTGACCGCGGTGCTTGACGATAAATCGATCCTCGTGCGTCGCGCCCTCGCCGAGGCGCTGGCGAGCGCTGAGGACGCGCCGCGACACATTGTTCTCGCGCTCGCTCATGACCAGCCGGAAGTCGCGGCGATCATGGTGGCGCGCTCGCCGGTGTTGAATGACGCCGATCTCGTCGATTGCGCGGCGATTGGCGACGATTACGTTCAAATGGAATTGGCCCGACGGACGCCTTTAGGCCTTGGCGCCGCTGCGGCGCTCGCCGAAATCGGCTGCCGGGACTCCGTGCTCGCGCTGCTGGAAAACCACGACGCCCATGTGACCGCCGTCGCCCTGCGAAGGATCGCCGAGCGTTTCAGCGAGGACGGCGAAATTCGCGAAGCTCTGCTGGAGCGCGCTTGGCTGCCGGCGTCTTTGCGCTGCGACCTGGTCGCCGCCACCGCGCAAGCTTTGTCGCCCCTCGCCGCCGCTTTTGGCCTTGGGGCGCATCGCATCGAGAGATTGATGAAGGACGCTTGCGAGGAAGGGGCGATCCTTGTCGCGGGCGACGCCGAGGGCGACGACCTTGCCCGGCTGATTCGCCACCTGCGCGACAGCGGCGGTCTGACCGTGTCGCTTTTGATTCGAGGGTTGGTTTCGGGCGACAGCGGCTTTTTCCAAGCCGCGGCGGCCGAATTGTCCGGGCTGCCGCCGGCGCGCGTGTCCGCCTTTATTCGCGCCCCGAATGGACCGGGATTCGCTGCGCTCTATCGTCGAACCGGGCTGCCAGCCCATTATTTCCCGGCGTTTCGGGCCGGAGCGGCGGCGGCGATCGAATTCGGCCCCGCTTCCAAAGGCGCTGCGCAGCAGATCGCGGCAAGGATCATCGCCCGCTGCGAGGCCGAAGGAGCGCCAGGTCTGGACCGGCTCCTATCATTGCTGCGGCGCTTAGAGGTCCAGGGCGCGCTTCAGGAAGCGCGCGCCTTCGCCGCCGAAGTGGTCGCGGAACAAGAGCGCGGGCAACGCGCGCCGCCGCCGCTCGCGGCGGCCGAACCAGTTTTCGAGGAGCCGCCGCCTCTCCTGTTCCCTCTCAACGAGGAAGAACAGGCTGAAATAAGCGACGAACAGATCGAAATGCTGTTTGAGTCCATTGAGCCCGCCGCGCCGTCCGAAGAGACGGCGGAGAAGGCTGAGGCTCCGCTGGAATCGGCCGAGCCGCCGCAGATCGAAGATGAGGTCGAATGCGTCGAACCGCTAGCGGAGGTTCAACCTCCGCCGATCGAAGATGTGCCCGAATTCGTCGAAGGGCTAACGGAGGCCGTTGAACCTCCACCGATCGAAGATGTGCCCGAATTCGTTGAAGCGCTGGCGGAGGTCGTTGAACCACCGATCGAAGAGGTCGCCCAAGCGAGCGAAGTCGCCAAGGCGGCCTAAAGCGCCCAGAGAAAGACCAGGCAGGCGACGACGCCGATCGCCGTCTGACCGATCTCCATCAAGCCCCAGGTTCTGACGAGTTCGCGCGCCAAGGCCGTATCGGTTCCAGAAAGCGCAAGGATGCGATTGGTGACCGGCACAATCGCAAAGAACGTATAGGGCCAACTGATGATCTGGATCAGCGCGCCGATGAGCCAGCGCAGATCGTGGGTTTCGAAATAAGCCGAGAGCGCCAGGATCGCGGCGATCAGCGCCAGGACGGCGAGCAACACGAAACCGCGACGGTCGCTCGGTCGCCATTCGGAGAGAAGCGACCGATCGTCAAGCGCAAGCCGGGCCGGTTGCTCGACCAGATTGAGATAGAGCGCCGCGCCCGTGAATGCGGCGGCGAAGGCCAGAGCGAGATTTCCAGCCAGCATTGAAGGATCCCATGCCACGCGTTTTTGCGAGCGGAGCATTGCGCGAAGGGACCGCGGAATCAACTCGCGCTTATCCGTCTCCTGCATTCCGTAACCATAATCCCGAACCCCGAACCCCGAACCCCTCGCGCTTACGCCGGCGACGGGTCGGCTGATGGGGGCGCGAAGCTCGTACAACGTTACACGAAACTTTCGATCGCATCGCTACGGCCCGATGTTCTCTCGCGCTACACTGAGGGCGCCATTTCTTTAGGCGCGAAGTCCAAACAAAGCCGGCGCGGGTACTTTCAGATTGAATTGGGTATCATCCTGGGCGTGAAAGGTGTGACCAACCAGAGTTTACAAAAGAGCGTCGAGGCAGCTAGGCGAATTAGCAGGATGCTTGGGGAAAGGGTTATCGTGATTCAAGGTCGAAGGCCTGCGGCGACAGACAAAAGTGAAGTACGGAACGGACCCGATAGATTTGGACGTTCAAGGTCGGATCCGGGTCTGGCTTGACGAATTTACGGGCGTCTCTTTTGAGGATTGCGCCACCGCTCAGAACGAGATTGAGGCGATTTCTCCGCGAGAGCATAGCTATTCGCTGTCGCGGAACGACGTTTTTGAATTTTCATCATGACTGACACGAGGTCGGTGTTGTCTCAAAGCGCCCGTCGAATTTCGAGCAAACCGAATATGCTGAGTGCTGCGCCCACGATGCGATCAATCCAACGTCGTGCGCGCGTTCCGAGGGAATTTCGGAAGGCCCCTACCAGGGCTGTTATTGCGCACCACCACGCCAAAGAGCCTGTGAAAACGCCTGCGACCGTCAGGAGAGCGTTTGGCAGATTCAGTCCTGACTTGGGAGCGAGGGCAGCGAAAATAGCTGCGAACATCACAATT
>JASLHV010000029.1 GCA_030153205.1 Roseiarcus sp.
GAATTTTCGCCCAGGTTGTTGCGTTGATTGGTTCAGTGATGGTGTCGGTTCGGCGGATGCGCGACGGCGCCCATCCACAGGCTCTTGGGGGCGCGCCGTCGATTCCGACCGCAAAGCCGCAAGGCATGCTGCCGACGCTCAAAATGCCCACGGCGCGAGGCTGGGCGCAAGGCCAGACGCCGGTCGCCGCCCCAGGGCTCAAGGTCAATGCTTTCGCCGCAGGCCTTAAGCACCCCCGATGGATCTATGTCCTGCCCAACCGCGACGTTCTTGTCGCGGAATCATTGACCGTTCCAGGGCCGGTCGGCGGCGTCTTCGACTATGCGATGTACAGCACGATGCGCCGCGCCGCTGCGCTCGGCGTCAGCCCCAACCGCATCACGCTTCTGCGCGACGCCGACGGCGACGGCGTGGCGGAAATTCGCGAGACTTTCCTGGAGGGGCTAAACCAGCCGTTCGGCATGGCGCTGCTGGGCGATACGCTCTATGTCGGCAATACCGACGGCGTGGTCGCGTTCCCCTATACGACCGGCGCGACCAAGATTACGGCGCCGGGACGCAAGCTTACCAGCTTCAATTCGGGCGGCCATTGGACGCGGAGCCTTTTGCCAACGCCGGACGGCCGCAAGCTCTTTATCGGCGTGGGATCGCTCAGCAATATCGCTGAAAAGGGCATGGAGGTTGAAAAGGGTCGCGCCGCGATCTACGAGTTCGATGTCGCCAGCAGCGCCAATCGGATTTTTGCTTCCGGCTTGCGCAATCCGGTCGGCCTTGCGTTCGAACCGCAAACCGGGGCGCTCTGGACTGTCGTCAATGAACGCGACGGCCTCGGCGACGAGACGCCGCCCGACTATCTGACCTCCGTGCAGGACGGCGGCTTCTACGGCTGGCCCTATTGTTACTGGGGCAAGACCGTTGACGATCGCGTGCCGCAAGACGCCGCGATGGTCGCCAAGGCGATCACGCCGGACTATGCGCTCGGCGGACACACGGCCTCGCTTGGCCTCTGCTGGCTGCCGGCGGGCCAATTGCCGGGTCTTCCCGAAGGCATGGCGATTGGACAGCATGGCTCGTGGAATCGGAGCATCTTAAGCGGCTACAAGCTCACCTTCGTGCCATTCGCCAATGGCAAGCCGGCGGGGCCGCCACGCGATATTTTGACCGGTTTCCTCGCGCCCGACGAAAAGGAATCCTATGGCCGCCCGGTCGGCGTCACGATCGGGCCGGATGGCGCGGTGCTGCTCGCCGACGATGTCGGCGATGTGATTTGGCGCGTCACCGGGGCCTGAGCGTTCAAGCGGCGCCGGCTTTGCCGGAAGGCGCATTGACGCGCCCTTTCCAGGCGCCGCCCTGTCCGCGCCAATATTGCAGCGCGGACTTCAGCGTGAAGGCGACATAGGCGGCGGCGACCGCCGGCAAAGCGAGGCCTCCGACAATGGGGCGACGGTACAAACGCATCGTCGGCGCCAGGCACAAGGCCATCAGCGTCCAGGCCAAGGCGCCAGATAGCTGCGCGTAGCCGCGCGCAAAAATCGTCAAAAGCGGCGGCGCGAGATAAACCAGCGACATGCCAGCCACAGCGCCGACCAGCCGCAACGGCGAATAACGCAATTCGGCATAGGCTGAGCGCGAGACCATTCGGCCGAACTCCGCGAAGGACCGATAAGGGCGCAAGCTAAAAGCGCTCTCCGTCAGGCCGACCCAGATCGTACCTTGTTGCTTCATAATCGCCGCGAGCGAGCAATCGTCGATGAGCGCCCCGCGCAAAGCCTCTAGCCCGCCGGCGGCGACAAGCGCGTCGCGCTGGACCAACATGCAGCCGCCCGCCGCTGCGGCCGTCTTTCGCTTCGGATCATTCGCCCAGGCGAAAGGATAGAGCATCTGAAAGAAAAAAATGAAGGCCGGCGTCAGCCATCGCTCGGCCGCGCTTTCGCAGCGCAGTCGCACCATTAAGGATGTCAACACGCTGCTTCGCGCGCGGGCGATCCCGACCAAGCGGCGAAGCACATAGGGTTTGAAAGCGATATCGGCGTCGGCGAATAGAACGAAGGTGGCTTCACTTTCGCGGTCGGCGACCTCCAGCCCTTGCCGCATCGCCCAAAGCTTTCCAGTCCAGCCTGGCGGCGCGTCTCGGCCGGCGACGATTTCAATGCGGCGCGCCTCCCCAGCGGCGCCAGCGGCAGCCCGCGCAACGGCGGCTGTGCCATCCGTGCTTTGATCGTCGACAACGATGATCGACAAACGACCGGCATAATCCTGCGCGGCGAGCGAGCCGACGGATTGGGCGACGAACTCTTCCTCGTTGCGAGCAGGAATGACCGCGACGATGGCGGGCGCTGGCGTCGAGGCCTCGGTTTCATCCAAGGCGAAGGCGTCATCGCGCTCTCGGCCAAGCCAAAACCATCCTCGGCCACAGAGAAGATAGAGCCATGCGATCAGAGGTATCAGAGACAGGACGACGAACATTGGCTCAAGGAGAAGATGCACTACGACAAAGGCGAAACGGCTATTTCCGAATATAGCCGAACGCCGCTCTCATTTGACAAGGCGCCGCGCTAGATCGCCGCCGGAACTTCCAAGCGGCCAAGTTTCAGCAAGTCCGCGATGGTTGCAAGCGCGCGTCGTAACTCCACCGGGGAAGGCGCGGCGCCGAGATGAATGCGAACCGCGTGAATCGAGGTGTCTCGACCGATCGCGAAAGCCTCCATGGGAAGAACACCGACGCCGCTCTGACGACACGCTCGGGCGAAAGCGACGTCCCGCCAAGGCTCGGGCAGATGCAGCCAGGCGTGCGGCGAGCTTTCGTGCGTTTGAACGTCGAATGCCGAGAGGATGTCGCGCAAGATCGCCTGCCGCTCGCGCAATTCCGCCCGTTGCGATTCGATGATTCTCATCGCCGATCCGTCCTCGAGAAGATTGGTTGCAATGAGCGCAGTGAGTGGGTTGATGCTCCAGCAATCAATCCGCAACGCCGCCGCAACATGACCAAGCAACGCGCGCGGCGCGACGACGAAACCATAGCGAAGACCCGGCGCGACGCTTTTCGAAAGACCGCTGATGTGAATCGTCAGCTCGGGCTCCAAATTCGCGAAAGACGTCGCCGAATCCTCGAGCAAGCTGCGATAGACGTCGTCCTCTATGATCAATACATTGTGCCGCCGCGCTATGGTGGCCAGAGCCCGGCGTCGCTCTTCGCTGAGGGTTATCGTCGTCGGGTTATGCAGCGTCGGCACGAGAAAGACCGCGCGGGGCCGCCAATTCACGCAGGCGGCTTCGAAAGCATCCGGTCGCATGCCGCCTCTGTCCATCGGCAACCCGCGAAGATCGAGCTCCAATGAACGGCAAAGGGCGCCGACGCCTTGGTACGTCACCGCGTCTGCGAGAATCACATCGCCGCGCTGCGCGACCGCGCGCAGAACACAGGACAGGCCGTGCTGCGCGCCGTCTGTCAGGACAACCCTGCTCGCATCGCCCTCTCCCGCAACGCCATCCAGCCACGCAGCCACGGCAGCGCGCGCCCATGCCGGACCTTCGGGTGGCTGATAGTCCTGCGATGCGCCGAAGCGGCGATCTTTGGACAGGCGCGGCGCTAATGAAGCCAAGGTTTCAAGGTACGCAGAGGTGGCGGGTCGATTCACCGACAAGTCGATCAAGCCCGCTTCGTCGCTCGGCGCGGATTTGAACGCGTTTCCATCGGCCGTGCGCGACGACACGACCGTACCTCGGCCGGGCCGCGCTTCGATCAATCCCCTTTGCTGCAGGATCGAAATCGCGCGTGTAACCGTGGTGACGTTAACGCCGACGGCGCGAGCGATTTCGCGGTGTGGCGGCAACTTGTCGCCTTCAGCGAGTTCATTCGTGGCGATCCTTTCGCCGATCGCTGCGGCCAGCCGTTGATAAACCGGAATATCGCCGACCGGCAGTTTCAAATTCTCAAGCATGTCTTGGAGGGATCCGGACCGATTCTCGAACGTCTTGCATAACATAGGGCTATATGGGGGACAATGAACTTATCCCAGTTATATATGACCAACAATTGCGAATGTGTGGCAAAATAATAAAGAATTCTCGCGCTTGACGGCTCGAAATTCGCATTATATGATCATTCAATCGTCATTTGTATGATCACACAATACAATCCAAATGATCGATCCGGCGCTCTTCGAGGAGTTGCAAATGCCCAGATCAGAGGCGCTTCGTCGACGGCTCACGCCACGGTCATGAGCTCTTTCGTTGCAACGCAAGAAGGCGCCGCGTCCAGTTCGGCTCCCGTCGCAACAGCGAAGAAGGCACGCACGATGACAGAGCGAAGCGCGTCGACGCCGATCATGAAAACCGACTGCGACCATTTCGTCGAATTCATCGACATCGAGAAATACTACGGACCCTTCCAAGCGGTTCGCCGCTTGAAGTTGACGATCGGGCGCGGCGAGTTTCTGACCTTTCTTGGTCCTTCCGGTTCCGGCAAAACGACAACGCTCAACATGCTCGCAGGCTTTGAGCGGCCGACGCATGGCGTCATCACGCTCGACGGCAAGTCCGTCGACCGGCTGCCGCCTTACGAGCGCAACATCGGCATGGTGTTCCAGAATTACGCGCTCTTCCCCCATATGAGCGTCGCCGACAATGTCGCATTTCCGCTCAGCGTCAGAAGAAAGCTGCAGAAAGCGGAAATCGCCGCACGTGTGCGCCGCGCGCTCGAAATGGTGCGGCTGGAGAAATTCGCTGATCGCAAGCCGGCGCAACTTTCGGGCGGACAGCAGCAACGCGTGGCGCTCGCACGGGCGCTTGTCTTCGAACCGAGCCTCGTCCTGATGGATGAACCGCTCGGCGCGCTGGATAAAAAATTGCGCGAGCATATGCAGATCGAGTTGAAGCAGATTCACGAGGCGCTCGGTGTCACCATCGTCTATGTGACGCATGATCAGAGCGAAGCTTTGACCATGTCCGACCGCGTTGCGGTCTTCGAGAGCGGCGGCATCGTACAACTCGGAACGCCGGATGGACTCTATAACGAGCCCGAGACGGCGTTTGTTGCGAGTTTCATTGGCGAAAACAACCTGCTCGACGGTGTCGTCGAGAATCGCGATGGGGCGCTCTGCCGCATCGCGCTGCCCGAGGGTATAAAGACAAGCGCCCTGCCCGTTGGCGATATCGCTTCGGGATCGACGGTTCAACTCGCCATACGGCCCGAGCGGATCGATCTTGCTCGTCGCGACGATACGTCGGCCAATCGATTCCAAGCGAAAGTCGAAGGCCGCATCTACCTCGGCGATCATCAGCGTCTTTTGGCTCGGCTGAATAACGGGCAGGCGCTCACGGTCAAAATCGGCGCGCAAGATGCGCTTGCCGTTGGCGAGACGATCGAACTCCGCTGGTCGGCTGAGGATTGCCGCGCCTTCGCGTCGGCCGCAGCGACCAGTCGCAACAGCTCAAAATCGGGGAGAGAGTGATGAGAGCAAGGCGTTGGACAATGACGCTCGCCGCCGCGAGCGCCGGATTGATTTTTCAGATCCATATCGGCAAAGCTGACGAACTGACGATCATGGCGACGGGCGGAGCCTGGCAAGCGGCGCTGCATCAGGCTTGGATCGAACCTTTCGCCAAAAAGATGGGCGTCAAGTTCAACGAGCAGGAATATCTCGGCGATCTTGGCAAAATCAAAGCGATGGTCGACACGGGCAATGTGCCGATCGACCTCGTGACGGTCGAGACCTCAACCGTTCTGCAGGGCTGCGACGCTGGCGTATTGCAACGCCTCGACTATTCGAAGATCGCCGATCGCTCGAAGTTCTTGCCGGGTACGGCGCTCGACTGCGGCGTCGGCATCGATGTCTATGGCGATGTCCTCGCTTACGACACGACGGTGCTTAAAGACGCGCCGACATCGGTGCTCGATATTTTCGATACCAAGAAATTTCCCGGCAAGCGCTCGATGCGCAAAGCGCCGGCGCAGAACCTCGAATGGGCATTGATGGCCGATGGCGTGCCGATCGCCGATGTCTATAAGGCGCTGGCGACGCCGGAAGGCGTCGATCGCGCCTTCAAGAAGCTCGACACGATCAAAAAAGACATTGTCTGGTGGGAGGCTGGCGCCCAGCCACCGCAGCTTCTCGCCTCTAAGGAAGTCGTGATGACGACAGCCTGGAATGGGCGCATTCAGAATGCGATCGATCACGACAATCGGCCCTTCGCTATCGCTTGGAAGGATCAAATCGTCGAATATGACATGGTCGCGATCCCAAAAGGCGCCAAGAATCTCGATCTTGCCTACAAATATCTTGCCTACACCGCCGAACCTGAAGTGAGCGCGCAACTCGGCCGCTATATTCCTTATGGACCGGTCATCGCCGCCGCGACGCCCTTCGTGCCAAAGGACGTATCGCCGAAACTGCCCACGGAGCCGGATCATATGAAGTCCTATCTGGTCGGCGACGTGGAGTTCTGGGGCGATCACGGCGAAGACCTGACCAAGCGTTTCAACGCCTGGCTCGCGCAATAAGCGCACCGCGACCAAGGGATCGGGCATTCGCCCGATCCGCACAACGCAGTCGGAACCGGCTATGTCCTCCCTCGCCCTTGCACGCATAGCGAGTAGGCGCATCTTGCCAGAAGCGGCGCGGCCGTTGGCGCTGGCGGCGCCGCTCCTTTTATTGCTCATCTTCAGCTTCGCGGCGCCGATCGTCGCCCTGCTGTCGCGCGCGGTGTACGAGCCGACAATCGCCAATACGCTGCCTCAGACGGCAGTCGCCTTGAATCAATGGTCGGGAGTCGGCTCGCCCGACGAATCGGTGTTCCGGGCGTTTGCTTCCGATCTCAAGGCGGCGCAGACCGCCGGCATCGTCTATGAATTCGCCAAGAGTTTAAACGCGCGGCTTCCAGGATCACGCAGCCAGGCGCTGCGCATCGCGCGCAACGCCGGGCAAAATCCGACAATGAGCAAAGACCAGATGATCGAAGCCGCGCCGTTTTTGGGTCAGGAGACGACATGGTCGACGATCCGTGCGGGGACAAATCGATTCACCACCTTCTATCTCCTCAGCGCCTTTGATCTGCATTGGACTGCTCAAGGGGCGATCGGCCCCGTGCCTCCCGGCGAGGCGGTTTTCGTTCGAGTGTTCGTTCGTACCTTTATGATTTCAGCGACAGTCACGTTGGCGACGCTGCTACTCGGTTTTCCGCTAGCGTATCTGATCGTCAACTTGAGGCCAGCTCAGGCGGGCGTCGTTCTTGTACTGGTTCTCCTGCCGTTTTGGACGTCAATTTTGGTCCGCACAGCAGCCTGGACGGTGATTCTGCAGAAATACGGTCTCTTGAACGATCTCCTGCTCTGGCTTGGCCTGACGAGTGAGCGGCAAGAGCTGATGTACAGCCGGACTGGCCTCATCATCGCGATGACCCATATCCAGCTCCCTTTCACCTTATTGCCGATCTATAGCGTCATGCGCACAATCCAACCCTCGCAATTGAGGGCCGCGCAGTCGCTCGGCGCCCGTCCTTTCACCGCGTTTCGCCGAGTCTATCTGCCGCAGGCGCTGCCCGGTGTGCTCGCCGGCTGTCTGCTCACTTTCATCCTCTGCCTCGGCTACTACATCACGCCGGCCCTGATCGGCGGGGCAAGCGACCAGTTGATCAGCAACTTCATCGCCAATTACGTCAACGTCGATCTCAATTGGGAGATGGCCGCCGCGCTGAGTTTCGTGCTTCTCGCGTTCACGCTGGGCCTCTATGTGACGATGACGCGCTATCTCGGCCTCGATCTCTTCAAGATGGGCTAGCGATCATGCCTTTGTCGCCCTACCCTACGACGACGGAAAGAATTCGCTCAGGCGCACTCCAGTTTTTCTGCGCCCTGGTTCTCATCTTTCTGGCTGCGCCGATCTTCGTGCCGGTCCCCCTGTCCTTCAATAGCGGATCTTTCTTTACCTTTCCGCTCGCGGGCCTTTCGACGCGCTGGTACGAAGTCGTTTTAGGGACGGATCGCTGGCGTGCAGCCATCGGCAATAGTCTCCTCATCGGCGCTGGGGCGACCGCGCTGGCGACTATTCTCGGGACAATGACGGCAATCGGTCTCTCCGACCCCAGATTTCCCGCTCGACGCTTGGTGGTGCCGCTGTTGATTTCACCGCTGATCGTGCCCGTCGTGGTTACGGCAGTCGGAACTTACCTTTTCTACGCGCGCATGGGACTCGCAAATACTTACGCCGGGATCATTCTGGCTCATACCGTTTTGGCGAGCCCTTTCGTCGTCGTCACGGTCGGCGCCAGCCTGACGGGATTCGACAGAAACCTGATGCGCGCCGCCTCCATTCTGGGCGCCAAACCGCTCACTGCTTTCTTCCGCGTCATGCTTCCTCTCATCCTGCCGGGCGTCCTCTCCGGCGCGGCTTTCGCCTTCGTCACGTCGTTCGATGAAGTGGTCGTCGTACAATTTCTCGCGAATGCGGACCAACGAACACTGCCGCTTGAAATGTTCACGGGGTTGCGCGAGCAATTGAGCCCCGCGATTACGGCAGCGGCGACTTTGATGATGACCCTTTCAATCTTGCTTCTCATCGTCGCCAACCTTCTGGCGCGCCGCTCTCGACAGCGCGCCTCGGTCATTCCCGAGGCGGCCGGAACCGTGGCTTAGGCGCCCTGGATCGTGAAACCGCCCTAACACATGGTTGATGGAAATGTGAGGCTGGCCGCTTCGGAGGTCGGCGTTCATGAGGAATGCCGGAGCGAATCGATATGGACGCCAGAAGGATAACAACGGCCGCTGACGCCCGAGAACTGGTCCAAGCGCGCGGGCTCTCGCACGTCAAGCTCGGCGTCACCGACATCGATGGCGTGATGCGTGGCAAATATATGGCGCGCGACAAGTTCTTTTCGGCGCTGGAATCGGGATTCAAATTCTGCGACGTGATATTCGGCTGGGACTCCAGCGATCAACTCTACGACAAAGCGACCTTCACCGGTTGGCACACCGCCTATCCCGATGCGACTGCGCTGATCGATCCTACGACCTGTCGCGACATCCCCTTGGAAGGAGACATGCTGTTCTTCCTTGGCGAATTCGAAGGCGCGGCCGAGGCGGTCTGTCCGCGTCGCCTCTTGCGCCGGGTGATCGACCGGGCGGCAAAAAACGGCTTTGCCGCCAAAGTCGCTGCGGAATTCGAATTCTTCGTCTTTGACGAGACGCCGCATGGCGTTCGCGAGAAAGGCTATCGCAACCTCAAGAACCTGACGCCAGGCTGGTTCGGCTATTCGATGCTGCGCTCGTCTGTCGAATCGGACTTTTATCACGACCTGCTCAAACTCTGCTCCGCCATGGATGTGCCGCTCGAAGGCCTCCATACCGAGACGGGCCCTGGCGTGCTCGAGGCGGCGATCGAATATTGCGACGCGCTGGCCGCCGCGGACCGCGCGGCGATTTTTAAGACGTTTTCGAAAGTGCTCGCCCAACGCCAGGGCAAAATGCTTACGTTCATGGCCAAGTGGTCAAATTTGTACCCGGGCCAATCGGGCCATCTGCATCTTTCGTTGCGCGGCGCGGACGGAAAGCCGGCCTTCTATGAAGAAGGCAAGCCCGGAAATATGTCGGACACGATGCGATGGTTCGTCGGCGGTCAGCAGGCGTTGATGCCGGAGCTGCTGGCGATGGTCGCCTCCACGGTCAATAGCTACTCGCGTCTCATTCCTGGCTTCTGGGCGCCTACGGACGCGACATGGGGGATCGAGAACCGCACTTGCGCTTTGCGCGTCATTCCGGGGGCTTCTTCAAGTCAGCGCGTCGAATATCGCGTCGCCGCCGCCGACATCAATCCCTATATCGCGATCGCCGCCGCGCTCGGCTCAGGACTATGGGGCGTGGAGAATCGGATCGAGCCGGATGCGCCGATCGCAGGCAACGCCTACGCGGTGATGCATGCGCCCGAGCGCGCCCTGCCCCGCAGCCTGTCCGAAGCCGCTGGGCGCCTCGAGAAATCGAAGGCGGCGCGGGAGTTGTTCGGCGACGTATTCGTCGAGCACTATGCGATGAGCCGGGAATGGGAGGAGCGCGAGTTCCGTCGGGCCATCACCGATTGGGAACTCGCGCGCTATTTCGAGATCATCTGAGGCAGTTACCGCAAAGCAAAGGAGCCGGTGTGAGCGATATTGTCTGCATTTCGCCCGTTGACGGCGCCGAAGTGGCGCGCCGACGCTCGATGAGCGGCGCGGAGGTCGCCGCCGCGCTTGCCTTGGCGCGCGAGGCGCAGACGCAATGGTCCCAAGCGACGCTGGCCGAACGCAAGACCAAAATGCTCAAATTCCTCGGTGCGATGAAAGCGCAGAACGACGCGATCGTCCCTGAACTCGCGATGCAAATGGGGCGGCCGGTGCGCTATGGCGGCGAATTGCGTAGCTTCGAGGAGCGCGTGCGCGCGCTTGTCGCGCTGAGCGATGAGGCGCTGGCGCCCGTGGAGCCGCCGCTGAAGGCGGGCTCTCGTCGTATCGTCAAACGAACGCCGGTCGGTCTCGTCCTTGTCATCGCGCCGTGGAACTATCCGTACCTCACCGCGGTGAACTCGATTGTCCCGGCGCTGCTGGCCGGCAACGCGGTCTTGTTGAAGCATGCCGCCCAGACCTTGCTTGCCGGGGAGCGTCTGCAAGCGGCGATGGACGCGGTTGATCTGCCTAAAGGTCTGTTTACGACGCTGACGCTCGACCATGAATCGACGCATCGCCTGATCGCCTCGCGATCCGTCGATCACGTCAGTTTCACGGGGTCGGTCGAAGGCGGCAAAGCGATGGAGCGCGCAGCGGCGGGCGCGTTCACGACGCTCGGCCTCGAACTTGGCGGCAAAGACCCCGCTTATGTGCGCGCCGACGCGGATTTCGACTATGCGATCGAGAATCTTGTCGAAGGCGCTTTTTACAATTCAGGACAAAGCTGCTGCGGCGTCGAGCGGATCTATGTCCATGCGTCTATCCATGACCGGTTCGTCGAAGCCTTCGCCGCTCTCGCCGCGCGCTATCGGCTCGGCGATCCCCGCGATCACGCCACAACACTCGGCCCCATGGCGGCGACGCGTTTCGCCGATATCGTTCGCACCCATACCGCGGAGGCGATCGCCAAAGGCGCGCGGCCGCTCATCGACGTCAAAAACTTCGCCGCCGATCGCGTCGGGACAGCCTATTTGGCGCCGCAGGTTCTCGCCAATGTCGATCACGGCATGCGGGTCATGGTCGAGGAAAGCTTTGGTCCCGTCGTTGGAATCATGAAAGTGGGCTCGGATGAGGACGCCCTGCGCCTGATGAACGACAGTCCCTACGGACTGACGGCTTCGATTTGGACTGAAGACGCAGAGGCGGCCGAACGGATCGGCGATAGCGTCGCGACAGGAACGCTCTTTATGAATCGCTGCGATTATATCGATCCGGAACTCGCCTGGACGGGGGTCAAAGACACCGGCCGGGGCGCCGGCATGGGTCCGTTCGGATTCGAAGCGATGACGCGGCTTAAATCCTTCCACCTTCGGCTCGAACATTAAGGCGTAACATGAGCGCTCATCTCACCGGAACGTGGGGTTTTCCAACTCGCGTCGTTACCGGCGTCGGCCGTATCAAAGACCTTCCAGACATCTGCCGCGCGCACAAGATCGCAAAGCCGCTTGTCGTTACGGACAAAGGCCTTGCCGGGTCGAAGATTATCGCAAGCGCGCTAAGCTTGTTGCGCGGGAGCGATCTCGCAGCCCAGCTTTTCGCGGATGTGAAGAGCAATCCGACCGAGGCGAATCTTTCGGCCGGCGTTACGGCGTTTCGCGCCGGCGGCCATGACGGCGTCGTCGCGATCGGCGGCGGCTCGGCGCTGGACGTCGGCAAATGCATCGCGTTCATGACGGCTCAGACACGACCAGTTTGGGATTTCGAAGATGTCGGCGACTGGTGGACTCGCGCCAACACCGAAGGGATTGCGCCGATCATAGCGGTCCCCACCACCGCCGGCACGGGTTCGGAGGTTGGCCGCGCCGGCGTCATCACGCGCGAAGAGACGCATGAAAAGAAGATCATCTTCCATCCTTTGATGATGCCCAAGATCGCGATCGAAGACCCGGAACTGGCGGTCGGTCTGCCGCCCTTTCTGACCATGGCGACCGGGATGGACGCTCTCGCCCATTGTTTCGAGGCCTATTGCGTCAATGCGTTTCACCCGCTTGCCGATGGCGTGGCGCTGGAGGGTTTGAGAATTATCGATACCTATCTTCCACGCGCGGTGGCGAATGGCGCCGATCTCGAAGCGCGCGCCTATATGTTCGCCGCAGCTTCGATGGGGGCGACGGCCTTTCAAAAAGGCCTTGGGGCAATTCACGCAATTTCTCATCCGGTCGGCGCGCGCTATGATACGCATCACGGCCTGACGAATGGCGTCGTCTTTCCCTTTGTGCTGGTGTGCAACAAAGAAGCGATTGCTCTGAAACTACCCGCCATCGCGCGCGCGCTGGACTTGCCGGGGCGCGATTTCTCAACTGTTCTGAAATGGATCTTAGACTTGCGGAAAGAACTCGGCGTGCCGCATAGTTTAGGCGAACTCGGCGTGATGGAGGTCGACGCCAAGGCTATTGCGGCCGACGCGGTTCGTGATCCGACAGCCGGTTCAAATCCGCGCCCGCTTAGCGAGGCGGATTTCGAACGGGTGATCACAGCGGCGATCCGCGGTGAAATTGGAGGCTGATGTCTTGCGATTGCTGGTTGCGGAAGGGAACAGCGCGGCCGACCGCAAGCGCATCGTCAAATCAGCCGGCGCGACACCCGGCGAGAGCTATGCGAAAGTCCTCAAGACGCTCGCGCCTGAAGCGACGGTTGATATCTTCGCGCCTGCAGATGAGGGCGCTAGGCCACCGGCGTCGCTCGAAACCTATGATGGCGTCGCCATCACCGGGTCGGCGCTGAATATTTACAAGCATGAGCCGGAATCGCTTCGGCAAGTTGACCTCGTGCGGGAACTTTTCGCGCGAGGCGTCCCTATTTTCGGCTCATGCTGGGGCTTGCAGGTCGCGGCCGTGGCCGCGGGCGGCGAGGTCGGGCCCAATCCGCGCGGCCGGGAAATCGCCTTTGCCCGAAAGATCGCGCTCACCGCCGCCGGGCGCGACCATCCGATGCATGCGGGCCGCGCCATCATTTTCGACGCGCCGGCGGTTCATGGCGATGAGCTGACGAAACTGCCCGAGCACACGATCGTCACCGCCTCCAACGATATGAGCAAAGTACAGGCAGCAGAGATCCGCTTCGGCCATGGCGTCTTTTGGGGCGTCCAGTACCATCCTGAATATGATTTCCACGATGTCGCTGCGACGGTCCTCAGGTACGGGCCGCGACTTGTCGAGGAACGCTTCTGCCGCGACATCGCCGATCTCGAACGTTACGCCGACGATCTGGCGACTTTGCAAGCCGACGCCTCGCGGCGCGACATCGCCTGGCGCTTGGGTCTGACGGATGACGTGCTCGATGCACAAAAACGCCGCTGCGAGATTGCGAATTGGATAGAAAAAGAGGTCAAGCGCAACATAGGGCGATGAGCCACGGAGCAGAGAGTCTCGTTCGCCTCGACAGGCGCCGCGAAACATGCTTGCCTCAGATTTGGCGGCAACGCCGGCGAAGCAGGGCAATTTCATGAAGCTTGAATCCGTCCGGGTTTTTGTCGTTGGCAACCCGCCGCCGGGTTACGGCGGGCGGTATTTCGTTTTCCTGAAATTAAAAACGCAATGCGGCATCGAGGGTGTCGGCGAAGTCTATGCCGCGACATTTGGTCCCCATGTCGTCGCCAAAATGATCGAGGACGTCTTCGCGCGGCGTTTCGAGGGACAAGATCCGACCAATATCGAAAGCCTTTGGCGGCGCGTTCACGGTTCCGGCTATACGCTACGACCTGATCCCTCACTGATGGGCGTTATGAGTGGTCTTGAAATGGCCTGCTGGGATATCGCGGGCAAGGCGGCGGATCGTCCGATCTATCGTTTACTCGGTGGTCCTGTGCGGGAACGGCTGCGGACTTACACGTACATCTATCCCGAGGCCGGCGAGAGCGAAGCCATCTACCACAATGCCGAGCGTTCGGCGGAACGAGCGCTCGCCTATATCAAGCAAGGATTTACAGCGCTGAAGTTCGATCCGGCCGGCGCTTATTCCGCATTTGATCCGCGTCAGCCTGACCTCGAGTCGCTCGACCTCTCGGAAAAGTTCATGCGATTGATGCGCGAAGCTGTCGGGACGAAGGCGGACTTGCTCTTCGGAACGCATGGTCAATTCACGACTTCCGGCGCCATTCGCCTTGCCAAGCGATTGGAGCGGTACGATCCTTTGTGGTTCGAAGAGCCGACGCCGCCGGAAATGCCAGAGGAAATGGCGAAAGTCGCTCGCGCGACGTCCATTCCGGTCGCGACGGGTGAAAGACTGACGACGAAATACGAATTCGCGCGCGTTCTCGCCGTGGGCGCCGCGAATATCCTGCAAATGAACCTCGGCCGCGTAGGCGGCCTGCTCGAAGCCAAGAAAATCGCCGGCATGGCCGAAGCGCATTACGCGCTTATCGCGCCGCATCTTTATTGCGGCCCCGTGGTGGGCGCCGCCAATATCCAGCTCTCCGCCTGCATTCCAAATTTTCTCATCCTTGAAAGCATCGAGCGTTGGGGCGGTTTTCACGCGAAAATACTCAAGACTCCGATCCGCTGGGAGGAAGGGTACGTCATCCCATCGTCCGCGCCAGGTCTCGGCGTCGAGCTCAATGAGGATGTCGCGCTCGCGCATCCCTATCTAGAAAACGGGCGTCTCCATCTGGAAATGGCGGAGACACCGATCGATTGAGCCAGGCGCGCGCTATTGACGCGCCTGCTTGTTCTCGACATCGTTCATTCTCTGGCGCCTAGGTCGGTCAGCGCCGTCGTCGGAGATCGAACTTCCATGAACCATGAAGTCTTCATCACCTGCGCCGTGACCGGCGCGGGCGATACGACAGGCCGCCATTCCGGCGTACCCGTGACGCCGGAACAGATTGCCGCGGCTTCGATCGAAGCGGCCAAAGCCGGCGCGGCGATCGCGCATATTCATGTGCGCGACCCGCAAACGGGAAAGGCCTCCCGCAAGGTGGAATATTATCGCGAGGTCGTCGAGCGTATCCGCGCGTCCGACACGGATGTCGTGATCAATCTCACCGCCGGCATGGGCGGCGATATGGTGCTCGGCGCCGGCGAGGCGCCTTTGCCGCTCAACCCGCAAGAAACCGACCTCGTCGGCCCGACCGAACGGCTTGCGCACGTCGCCGAGCTCTTGCCTGAGATTTGCACGCTTGATTGCGGCACGATGAATTTCGCGCTCGGCGACTACGTGATGACCAACACGCCGTCGACGCTGCGCGCCATGGCGAAAAAAGTGCAGGCGCTTGGTGTCCGGCCGGAGCTCGAGGTTTTCGACACGGGCCATCTCCTCTTCGTCAAACAATTGATCAAGGAGGGACTGATCGACGATCCCTGCCTCATCCAACTCTGCATGGGCATTCCCTATGGCGCGCCGGATGATCCGCTGACCTTTACCGCGCTGGTCAACCAAGTCCCGCCTGGCGCCGTTTTCAGCGCCTTCTCGATCGGCCGAAACCAATTGCCTTATGCCGCTTTCGCCGCGATCGCCGGCGGCAATGTGCGGGTTGGCCTCGAGGATAATCTCTTCCTGGATCGCGGCGTGCCCGCCTCGAACGGTCAATTGGTCGAACGCGCCGCGACAATCGTCACCGCAATGGGCGGACGATTGCTGAGCCCGAAGGAAGTTCGCCAAAAGCTGAAATTGCGCAAACGGGGTTGAGCGGAAAATGAGCGAGAAGCATCGGATCGGACTCGTCGGCGGCGGCGTCATCGGCGCCGGGTGGGCCGCGCGATTTCTGCTGAACGGCCATGATGTCGCGATCTTCGACCCTGATCCTGAGATCGGCCGCAAACTGGACGCCGTCGTCGGCGCGGCCAGACGCGCTTACGCCAAACTCTACCCCAGCGCCGCCTTAGGCGAAGGCGCGCTGACCATCGTCAAATCCGCCACTGAGGCCGCAGCCAATGCGGATTTTATCCAGGAGAGCCTGCCTGAGCGGGAGGATCTAAAACAATCCGTGCTCGCCGATATCGATCGGACCGCCCGCCCTGATGTGGTCATCGGCTCGTCGACGTCTGGCCTTTTGCCGACGCGTCTCCAAGCGAAGATGACGCATCCCGAGCGCCTGGTCGTCGGCCATCCGTTCAATCCGGTCTATCTTTTGCCCTTGGTCGAAATCTGCGGCGGCGAAAAGACCAGCGACGCCGCCAAGCAGACCGCGGCGCGACTCTATGAGTCCGTCGGCATGCGTCCGCTCCTTGTCAGGAAGGAGATCGACGGTTTTATCGCGGACCGTTTGCTCGAGGCGTTGTGGCGCGAAGCGCTCTGGCTGGTCAATGACGGCGTCGCCACGACGGAAGAAATCGACGACGCCATTCGCTTCGGCGCCGGCTTGCGCTGGTCATTCATGGGCACGTTCCTGATCTATCGAATGGCCGGCGGCGAAGCCGGGATGCGGCACTTCCTGGCGCAATTCGGCCCAGCGCTGAAACTCCCTTGGACCAAATTGGAGGCGCCGGAACTGACCGACAGGCTCATCGAGACCGTATCGACCCAATCAGATGATCAGGCTGGCTCCGCATCGATCCGCGAACTGGAGATCCTCCGGGACGATTGCCTGGTTTCGGTTCTTTCTGCACTCCGCGCTGCGGACTATGGCGCAGGCGGCGTGATCAGGAAGCACGAGCAAACGCTAGCGAGCGAAGCAGGAGCGAAAGCTTAGCGCGCGTGATGATCCAAATTTCTTGCGCAAAGCGACGGCGGTAAAATTATAATAATGTCGGCTGTGGGCCGTTTGATGTCGGATTTGGAAAAGTCGGCCAACGCTCATTGCGCATGATGATTTCGTCAAGGATTTCAGGTGGGGGACTTGAGTTCGCTTGATCGCCGCGATCCGTTGGCGCCTTGGGAGCGGCGCCATTGGTTCGGATTTGACAACCTGCTGTCGAAAGGCGCGACAAAATTCCGTTGCAAGTCCATTGCGCGCTTTAGGCGGCCGTTCATAATGTGAAGTCCGGGGCTTTTGGAGGGACGACGGTCCGCCGTCGTCGCGTTGAGGGAGATCACGAGTATGACCGACACCACGACAAAGCCGCAGGGCGCTTCAGGACTGATCGTCGACCGACGCGAATTGATGATGGGCGCCGCCGCCGTAGGGCTCGGCTTTGGTCTCGATATGCGAGGAGCTCTCGCGCAAGAGACGCCTAAAAAGGGTGGCACGCTGAAGCTCGGCATGGAAGGCGGCAGCGCCTCCGACAGCCTTGACCCGCGAACCTACGCCGACTCCATTCCGATTTCTTACGGCTGGCAAATCTGCAACGGCCTTGTCGAAGTCGACGAAAAAGGCGACGCCGCCGGCGAACTGGCGGAGAGCTTCGAAGCCAAGCCCGGCGCGACGACCTGGATTTTCAACCTCCGCAAAGGCGTGACGTTCCACAACGGCAAGACCCTTGACGCCGATGACGTCATCTATTCGCTTAATCTGCATCGCGGCGAAACCAAGTCCGGCGCGAAAGACCTCCTCTCCGGCATCTCGGACATCAAGAAAGTCACGCCCAATCAGATCGAGATCACGCTGAAGAGCGGCGATGCGGGCCTGCCCTATGTTTTCGCCGACTATCACGTCCTGATCGTGCCGAACGGTTTCGCGGACTTTTCGAAACTTGTCGGCACCGGCGCTTTCAAGCTCGAAAGCTTCGAACCAGGCGTTCGGGTGCTCACCAAGAACGCTGGGAATTATTGGAAGCCCAATCGCGGCAATTTCGACAGTATCGAGCTGCGCTATGTTCCGGACTCCGCTGCGCGCATGCAGGCGTTGGTTTCGGGCCAGATCGACGCCGCCAACCGCCTGGACGCCAAGACCGTCTCCTTCGTGATGAAGGCGCCGACCGTCAATGTCGTCCGCACCAAGGGCACGGGCAACCGCTTCGCCTTCGTGGCGCTCTGCGATACCGATCCTTACACCAACAATGACATTCGCCTCGCGCTGAAATACGGCATCGATCGCCAGAAGATCATCGACAATGTCTACAAAGGCTTTGCGACGATCGGCAATGACACGACGGTGCCACCGTCGATGAAATATTTCGCCAAGGACATTCCGCAACGTCCCTACGATCCGGACAAGGCGGCGTTCCATTTCAAGAAGGCCGGCATGGCCAACGCCAAGATGGAGCTGCAGGTCTCGGAAGGCGCGTTCTCCGGCGCCACCGACGCGGCGGTCCTCTATCAAGAATCGATGAAGAAGGCGGGGCTCGATCTCCAGGTCAAGCGCGTCTCGGGCGACGGCTATTGGGACAATGTCTGGCTCAAGCAGCCGTTCTGCGCGGTTTATTGGGGCGGCCGCCCGACGGCCGACAACCAATTGTCGCAAACCTTCCTGTCGAGCGCCAACTGGAATGACACCCATTGGAAGCGTCCGGAGTTCGACAAGCTGATCATCGACGCGCGCGCCGAACTGGACGAAGCCAAGCGCACGCAGATGTACGCCGATGCGCAGAAGATGATTGTCGATGACGGCGGCATGGTCTGCTTCGCCATCGGCGACTATCTCGACGGCTACAATAAGAAAGTCAAAGGCGCCGCGCCGCATCCGCATTACGATATGTGCGACCAGCGCATTGCCGAAAAGGGCTGGTTCGCCTGATGCAATCGGGGCTTTCAACGCACAACTAAGAGGGCGTCCGTGCTTCGTCTCATCGCAACACGGGCCCTTCTCGGCGTAGCGACGCTCTTCGCAGTCTCGGTGCTGATTTTCATCTGCGTCCAGATACTGCCAGGAGACGTCGCTTCGTCTATACTTGGACAGCAGGCGACGCCTGAGAACTTAAAGGCGCTGAGGACAGAGCTGGGCCTCGATCAGCCAGCCTATGTCCGCTATTTCTCATGGTTCTGGGGCGTGTTGCACGGCGATTTCGGCCGCGCTCTGACGAACAAGCGCGACATCATGGGCGACCTCTGGCCGAGGTTCGTCAATACGTTGTTTCTTGCTTGCTATTCCGCCGCGATTTCGGTGCCGATCTCGGTCGGCGTCGGCATTATGGCCGCCATCCGCGAAGGCCGCCCTTCCGACCGCATCGCGAATATTCTCAGCCTCGTCGCGATCTCGTTTCCGGAATTCTTTGTCGGCTACATCTTGATGCTGATTTTCTCGACGTGGCTGGGCTGGTTTCCATCTCTGGCGACAGTATTTTCGGGCATGGGGATCGGCGAACGTTTCTATGTCGCGACCCTGCCGGCCCTTGCGCTCACGCTCGTCGTCCTCGCGCATATGATGCGCATGACCCGCAACGCCGTTCTCTCCATCATGTCGACGCCTTATGTGGAAATGGCCTTTCTCAAAGGCATGACCCGTACGCGTGTCGTCGCGCGGCACGCGCTGCCCAATGCGGCCGGGCCGATCATTTCGATCATCGCCCTGGATCTCGCCTATCTTGTCGTCGGCATCGTCGTCATCGAGAACGTCTTCACATATCCGGGCGTGGGACAATTCATGGTCGACGCCGTGTCCAAACGCGACATTCCCGTCGTCCAGGATTGCGGCCTCGCCTTCGCTGCGGTCTATGTAACCCTCAACACTTTGGCGGATATCCTCGCCATTGTGGTCAACCCGCGCCTTCGGCGTCGACGATAAGCGAGAGCCCATGACGATCTATGGACATCGCGCGCCGGTGACAGCCCAAGTCGGGTTGGCGATCATTGCTTTCTTTTTGCTCGTCGCGGTTATCGGGCCGTTCCTAACGCCTTATACGGAGTCGCAGATCGTCGGAGGAACCTGGGATTCGTCCTCGGCGCAAATGTGGCTGGGCGCCGACCAAGACGGCCGCGACATGCTGACCCGGTTGATCTATGGCGCGCGTCTGTCCATGGGCGTGGCCGCCGCCACGACTATTTTGTCCTTCTTCGTCGGCATCGTTCTCGGCTTTGTCGCCGCGGTCATGGGCCCGTGGATGGACATGTTCCTTTCACGCGTCGTCGACATCATTCTCTCGATCCCAACCTTGATCCTGGCGCTGATCATCTTGAACGGATTGGGCTCTTCGATCCCGGTTCTGATCATCACGATCGCTTTGCTGGATTCGACCAAGGTTTTCCGCCTCGCCCGCGCTTTGGGAAAAAATATTTCCGTGCTCGAATTCGTCGAGGCGGCGAGAATGCGCGGCGAAGGCCTTTGGTGGATCATCAGCCGCGAGATATTTCCAAATTCCATCGCGCCGCTCGCTTCCGAATTTGGCTTGCGGTTCTGCTTCAACTTTCTGTTCATCGCCGCGTTGAGCTTCCTCGGCATCGGCGTGCAATTGCCGTTCGCGGACCTTGGCGGCATGGTCAAGGACAATGCCGGCGGCATCGTCTACGGCATCCTTGCGCCTTTGTACCCTGCTTTCGCCATCGCGACGTTGACCGTCGGCGTCAATCTTGTGGTCGATTGGCTTTTGTCGATCGACGCCCGGCCTTCCGGAGCGCAAGCAGAAATGTGAGGTCATTGCGGCAATGAGCGATACTTTCGTACTTCAACTGCAAGGCCTCCAAGTCGAGACAATCAAAGGCGTCGTGCTCGTCGACAAAGTCGACGTGACATTGAAGCGGGGAGAAATCCTGGGGCTGATCGGCGAATCCGGCGCCGGCAAATCAACGATCGGTCTTGCGGCCATGGCCTATGCGCGCGCCGGCTGCCGCATTACCGACGGCGCGGTGACAATCAACGGGACGGATTTGCGCGCCAGCACGGCGGCGCAACGTCGCAATTTCCGCGGCAAGAGCATTTCTTATATCGCCCAAAGCGCCGCGGCTTCGTTCAATCCAGCGATGACGCTGATGGAGCAGTTCTGCGAGGCGCCTGTCATCCATGGCGTGATGTCGCGCCAGGAGGCGGAAGCGAACGCCAAGCGTCTGTTCCGCATTCTGCAATTGCCGGACCCGGACAATTTCGGCTCGAAATACCCGCACGAAGCGTCGGGCGGCCAATTGCAACGCGCCATGGCGGCCATGGCCATGAGTTGCCGCCCGGACATTATCGTGCTCGACGAGCCGACGACCGCGCTCGACGTCACCACGCAAATCGAAGTCCTCGCGCTGCTGCGCGATCTCATTCGCGAATTCGGCACCGCCGGCCTCTACGTGACACATGATCTGGCGGTCGTCGCGCAGATCGCGCATCGGATCATGGTGCTTCGCCATGGCAAGATGATCGAGGTCGGCGACGCCCGCCAGATTCTCGAGCATCCGGCCACGCCTTACGCGACGGCTCTGGTCAACGAGCGGCGCGATGCGGGCCATCTCGCGCTGATGGCGCCGAAGGAAGAAGGCATTCCGATCCTGAGCATGACGAATGTCGAGGCCGGCTATCTTCCCGGCGTACCGATCGTCAAAAACATCAGCGCATCGATCAGGCGCGGTGAGACCCTCGCTGTCGTCGGCGAGTCCGGATCCGGCAAAAGCTCGATGGCGCGCGTGGTGACGGGGCTGTTGCGGCGCTGGGCTGGCGACGTGAAGCTCGCCGGTGAGACTTTGCCGCCGGCTTTGGAGAGCCGGCCAAAAGATGTGATGCGCCGTCTGCAAATGGTGCATCAAATGCCGGATGTCGCGCTGAATCCGCGCCAGACGCTGGGCGAAATCATTGGCCGTCCCGCCGGTTTCTTTTTCAAACGGTCGGGCTCGCAAGTTAAGGACCGTGTGGCAGAATTGCTGCGCCAAGTCGGCCTGCCGGAAGACTTCGCCTCACGCCGTCCCGGGCAGCTCTCGGGCGGTCAGAAACAACGCGTCTGTATCGCGCGGGCGCTTGCCGCCGAGCCGGACATCATCATCTGCGACGAACCGACTTCGGCGCTTGATCCTCTGGTCGCCGAAGAAGTCCTCAAGCTGTTGAAGCGCCTTCAGGACGAACTCGGCCTCGCCTATATGTTCATCACGCATGATCTCGGCACGGTGCGTCGTATCGCGCACCGTACCGCGGTCATGCTGAGAGGCGAGATCATCGCGCAAGGACCAACGGCTGACATATTCGCGCCGCCGTTCCATCCCTACACGGAAAAACTGATGTCGTCCGTTCCCGAGATGGATACGACCTGGCTCGACCAGGTGCTCGCAAAGCGAAAGGTCGCGGCCTAAATCTCGGCGGCCTCGACAGATCCGCGTTAGGAAAACATCCGCCAATGGCGGCCGTTAAAGTCGTCGAACATCTTTTCATCGCGCTCGGGGATGGCGCAAGGCTCGCCGCGCGCGTGTGGCTTCCTGCGGACGCAGTCGAAAAACCCGTGCCGGCCATCCTCGAATATATCCCCTATCGCAAGCGCGACGGCACGCGCGGGCGGGATGAACCGATGCATGGATGGTTCGCCGCGCAAGGCTACGCCGCGGTGCGCGTCGACATGCGCGGCTCGGGCGAGTCGGATGGCCACATGGCCGATGAATATCTGCCGCAAGAGCTGAACGACGCTTGTGAAGTTATCGACTGGCTCAGCCGGCAGGATTGGTGCAACGGCCGCGTCGGCATGATGGGCAAGTCCTGGGGCGGCTTCAATGCGCTGCAGACGGCGGCGCTGCGGCCGCCGGCGCTGAAGGCCATTATCTCGGTCTGCTCGACTGACGATCGTTATGCCGACGACATCCACTATATGGGCGGCGCGCTGCTCAACGACAATCTCTGGTGGGGCGCGATCATGCTCGCCTACCAAGCGCGGCCGCCCGACCCTGCTCTTGTTGGCGAAGCATGGCGAGACCAATGGCTGGAGCGGCTTCGTACCCTACCCTTCTTTCCAGCTCTGTGGCTCGCGCACCAGAAACGCGACGCCTATTGGCGGCACGGCTCGGTTTGTGAGGATTTTTCGGCGATCGCCTGTCCGGTCTTTGCCGTCGGGGGTTGGGCGGACGCCTATACCAACGCGATTCCGCGGCTGCTCGCGGGCCTGACCGTACCGCGACTTGGATTGATCGGCCCTTGGGCGCATGTCTATCCGCAGGACGGCGCGCCGGGGCCGGCGATCGGTTTTCTTCAGGAGGCTTTGCGCTGGTGGGATCATTGGCTCAAAGATCAGGATCGCGGTGTCATGAACGAGCCGATGCTCCGCGCTTTCATCGAGGAATGGTCGCCGGCGGGCGATCGCGATCCGACGCCCGGCCGCTTCGTCGGCGAAACGCGATGGCCGTCGCCGCATATTCTCGGACGCGCGATCTATTTGAATAGCGACGGTTTGCGCGATGCGCCCCTGACCGGCGAAGTCGCAACGATACGTTCCCCCTGCTGGACAGGCGTTGCCGTCGGCGAGTGGATGGGCACGGGCGTACCGGGACAAGGTCCGATCGATCAACGTCATGACGACGGTTTCTCTTGCAATTTCGACAGCGAGGGGCTGACGGACCCAATTGAAATTCTGGGCGGCCCGGAGATCGACGTCGAAATCGCCTCCGACAAGCCGATCGCCCAGCTTTGCGCGCGCCTCTGCGACGTTGCGCCGGACGGATCGTCGCGCCGCGTGTCATACGGCGTCCTCAATTTGACGCACCGGGACAGCCACGCCGAACCGAGCGCCTTGTCGCCAGGCGTATTCTATAAAGTCCGGCTAAAGCTCAATGATTGCGGCTACGCTTTTGCGCCGGGACATAAGATACGCATGGCGCTTTCGAGCGCCTATTGGCCGCTGATCTGGCCCGCGCCGGAGACGGCGACGCTGACCCTCCGGCTTCCGGGCAGGCTGATCCTGCCCGTACGCCCGCCTAACCCGCGCGATGCGGCGATAAAGTTCGAGCCGCCGCAACGCGGCGCGCCGACGCCGCAAACACGGACCGGCAAAGGACATTCGGCGCGCGAAGCAAGGATCGATCTTTTGACCGGCGTCGGCGCTTACGTCACCGATGGCAAGGGCGGTCTGTTCGGCGAAGGCGCGCATCGATTTGACGAGATCGATACGAATGTCTCGCATGATCTGAGGCGCGAACTGACGATCGACGCGGATGATCCCTTAAGTGCGAACTATCGCATCGTCCAGAGCTATGATCTCGGCCGCGAAGGCTGGCGCATCCGGATCGAAACGGAGAGCGCCATGCGCGCGACGGCCGATGATTTCATCTTGACCGCGACGGTCAGCGCTTATGAGAACGGCGCTTTAGCGATCACGCGAGAATTCGCGGAGACGATCCCGCGCGATCTCTTATGATGGGACCAAAGGATCGCTCATTCAGGTTTGGAGTTTGAAGACGAGATGGCCGCGAAGAAGCCCAACATTCTGATCGTCATGGTCGACCAATTGGCGCCGGCCTTTTTGCCCATTCATGGACATAGAGTGGTGAAGGCCCCTCATTTGGAAGCTCTTGCGAAAGCCGGCGTCGTCTTCGACAGCGCCTATTGCAACAGTCCCTTATGCTCGCCGTCCCGTGCGGTATTCATGACCGGTCAGCTTCCCTCGCGATCCGGCGTCTATGACAATGCCGCGGAATTCAGCGCGGATATCCCGACTTACGCGCATCATTTGCGCAATCTCGGCTACCGCACGATCCTTTCCGGCAAAATGCACTTTTGCGGGCCCGATCAATTGCATGGATTCGAGGAGCGGCTCACGACCGACATCTATCCCGCGGACTATGGCTGGACGCCCGATTGGGATCATCCATTGGATCGCCCGGATTGGTATCACAATATGAGCTCGGTGACCGATGCAGGGCTCTGCGTTCGCACTAACCAGCTCGATTTCGACGACGAAGTCACTTTCGCCGCCGAGCGTGCGATCTACGATTTTGCGCGCTCCAATGATAAACGCCCTTTCCTTCTCGTCGCCTCGCTGACGCATCCCCATGATCCTTTTGCGATCACCGAACGCTATTGGAATCTCTATCACGACGAAGATATCGATATGCCGGGGCCAGCGGTGGCGCGCGAAGCGCTCGACCCGCATTCGCTGCGGCTTCGTCATGTCTGCGCCATGGACGCCCAAACCATCACCGACGCGCAAATCCGCAACGCGCGCCACGCTTATTATGGCGCGATTTCCTATGTCGACGAAAACCTCGGCCGGCTGATGACGGCGCTCCGCGCGACAAAGCTTGACGCCGATACGATCGTCCTCTTCCTCGGCGATCACGGTGAGATGCTCGGCGAGCGCGGCCTATGGTTCAAGATGACTTTCTTTGAAGGTGGCGCACGCGTGCCGTTGATCGTTTCGGCGCCGGCCCGGTTCGCGCCGCGCCGGATCGCCGGCAGTGTTTCGCTTGTCGACATTTTGCCGACCTTGGTCGACCTCGCCGGCGGCGATGTCTCGGCGCTGCAGGGAACGATCGATGGACGCAGCCTGCGCCCGCATCTCGAAGGCGGCGCCGGCCATGACGAGGTGATCGGCGAATATGTCGCCGAGGGCGCGATTGCGCCGATCGCCATGATCCGCCGCGGCCCCTGGAAATTTATCCATTCGCCGCCGGACCCCGATCAGCTTTACGATCTCTCGGCCGATCCGCACGAACGCGACAATCTCGCGGGGCGCTCGGCGCATGCCGCCCGTCTCGCCGAATTCAAGACCGAAGTCGCGCGACGATGGGATCTCGCCGCACTGGACGCCGAAGTGCGCGCCAGTCAACGCCGACGTCATCTGGTCAACGCCGCCTTGACCAAGGGCGCGAACCGCGCTTGGGATTTTCAACCCTTCAAGGACGCCGCTAAGTCCTACGTACGAAATACGATTGCGCTCGACGACTTGGAGGCGATGGCGAGGTTTCCTAAAGTATAGTCCCCTCTCCCCAAGGGAGAGCAAGGAAGGACAATCCCCATGTCTAGCGATCCGCTTCTTCAGCCTTATCAGCTCAAGCATCTGACGCTGAAGAACCGGATCATGATCACGGCGCATGAACCGTCTTACGCGGAAGACGGCATGCCGAAGGAACGTTATCGCGCCTACCAGGTCGAGCGCGCGAAGGGCGGCATCGCCTTGACGATGACGGCAGGATCGGCGGCGGTCTCGCGCGATAGTCCACCGGCTTTCAACAATATCCTCGCCTACAAGGACGAGGTCGTTCCTTGGCTCAAGGCGCTTACGGATGCGTGCCATGAGCATGGCGCAGCGGTGATGATTCAATTGACCCATCTCGGCCGCCGAACGCGCTGGGACTATGGCGATTGGCTGCCCGCTTTATCTTCGTCTCATAAGCGCGAGCCGGCGCATCGCGCCTTTCCGAAGAAGCTGGAAGATTGGGATATCGAACGGATCGTCAGGGAATACGCTGACGCCGCCGAGCGGATGAAGGCGGCAGGCCTCGACGGAATCGAACTCGAGGCTTACGGCCATCTTATGGACCAGTTCTGGTCCCCGCTCACCAATGACCTCGCCCCGCCCTATGGCGGTTCGCTCGACAATCGCCTTCGATTCGCCTTCGAGACGCTTGCAGCGATCAGGAAGCGCGTCGGCGCCGAATTCATCGTCGGCGTCAGGTATAGCGCGGATGAAGTCGCCGCCGGCGGGCTGACCAAAGACGATGGGCTCGAAATATCGCGACGCTTGAAGCAAAGCGGCATGGTCGACTTTTTCAACATCATCCGCGGCCATATCGACACGGACGCGGCGCTGACCGACGTCATACCGATCCAAGGCATGCCAAGCGCGCCTCATCTCGACTTCGCCGGCGAGATCCGAGCCGCGACACAATTCCCAACCTTTCATGCTGCTCGGATCTCGGACGTCGCCACGGCGCGGTACGCCATCGCCTCCGGCAAGCTCGATATGGTTGGCATGACGCGCGCCCATATGACGGAGCCGCATATAGTCAAGAAGATCATGGAAAACCGCGAGAGCGAAATTCGTCCTTGCGTCGGCGCCAATTATTGCCTCGATCGCATCTATCAAGGCGGCGCGGCGCTCTGCATTCATAATGCTTCCACCGGGCGCGAGGAGAGTTCGCCTCATGAAATCAGAAAGGCCGAGACGAAACTAAAGATCGTTGTCGTCGGCGCAGGTCCTGCGGGCTTGGAGGCGGCGCGGGTCGCCGCTGAGCGCGGCCATGCGATCGTCGTATTCGAGACGGCGGATGAGCCTGGCGGCCAAGTGCGTCTCACAGCGCGAAGCGCCCGGCGCCGCGAGATGCTCGGCATCATCGATTGGCGGATGGCGCAATGCGAAGCGCGTGGCGTCTCGTTTCGTTTCAACACTTGGGCGGAGGCAAGCGACATTCTCGCTGAAAAGCCGGACGTGATCATCGTCGCCACCGGCGGATTTCCGCATACCGAAATACTCAGCGCGGGCAACGATCTCGTCGTCTCCGCTTGGGACATTATTTCCGGCGACGCGAAGTCGGGAAGCAACGTCCTTCTTTTTGACGACGCCGGCGATCACGCCGCGCTGCAAGCCGCTGAATTCATCGCGGAGAGCGGCGGCAAGCTCGAAGTGATGACGCCGGATCGCGCTTTCGCGCCGGAAGTGATGGGGATGAATCTTGTCCCCTATATGAGAAGCCTTCAGAAGCGCGGCGTGACGTTCACCGTCACGTATCGCCTGGACGC